>JAJYLK010000126.1 GCA_021787775.1 Actinomycetes bacterium
GACGGCAGCCCCACCGACAATCAGGTAGCGGACTCCATGTTTTTGCAGCGCCCTGAGTACATCTTCGTAGAACATGCCCACCTTTCGAGCAGGGATAACCCGCCGTGACGATGATTCTTGTGGTTTCGGTTATTTTACCTCACGCCGGTCTCATATTCCCGTCTAGGCCAACAGACTTGATTTGGAAAGAAAGAAACTGACATCGTTGCTTCAGTAAACTGACAACTTGCAAAGGGTACGCGGATATACCTCGGTTGTGCACGAAAAACGCGGTTCAATCATGATGCCGCCCGGCATTTTGCATACAAAGTCACGACCATCCGGTCACGAGGCCGAACCCCCCCTACTCCACCAGCCCCTCCCGCACCGCCAGGGCGATTGCCTGGGCGCGGTTCTCCACGGCCAGCTTTTCACGGATCGTTTCAACCGCGCGGTGAACGGAACGTTCCACCAGGAACAGTTCTTGCGCGATTTCCTTGTCCTTGGAGCCCACACACATCAATGCGAGGATTTTGACTTCTCTTTCCGTAAGGCCGTACGGAAACGCGAAGCCGCACTTCTGCGCATCCCACATCTCCTTTTCCAGGTACGGCGCCGAGCATGGCCTGCCTCCGGCAGCCACCGTCATCAGGTCCTTGGTGAAATTGTTGCAATCTAGGTGATCCTTGACAAGATAAGCGTCGGCTCCCGCCTGGTTGGCGAGGAAGAAGTGACCGGCAAGATTTGAGAAGGTAAGTACGACGATCTTGGCTGCCGGCAGCCGGGTGGCACAGTGCCTGATCAGTTCCAGGCCGGCAGCCATGGCCGGCTGCTGATCAGCGATGTCTTCGACGGCCGGCAGCGGGCCGCCGCTGCCGCTTTTCACCCGGGGAATGTGCAGGTCCACCAGCAGCATGTCAAAGCCGCCGGCGTCAACCATCCTGATGGCGTCTGACAAATCCTCCGCGATGCCAGTAATATCTATCAGCGGGCTGGACTCGATACAGAAATTCAGGCCATCAACGAATATCTTGTGATCGTCAACGATCGCAATCCTGAGATGAGTCTCCTGCGCTCCCATACCGGCCTCCATGCCTTCCTTGACCCAACCGTTACCGGACGGTTGACCTTGTGGGCGTCATACCGCATAGTAGACAGGCAGCGGCGCATTTATCAGCGTCCCGGTTCATTCACCGCTGCGACCGCTCAGTGGCAAAAAGCGGTTTCATCAGCAATCGACATAGCATGTTCCCTGCTTATGTCAACTATTTGTACCATGCGCTCACGGTTGTTGTCAAAAAAATTAAAAAAATCCGCACAGCCGTTGCTGGGAAGTCCCGGCGATGCTGGCCGATACCGCCGCCTGCTCAACTGGGTGATCATCTGGCGTCTGGTGGTCATGGCGCAGATCCCGGTGATGCTGATCCTGTGCCCCCAACAGCTTGGCTCCAGCCGTTCCGCCGCCGCCGTCCTGCTGCTCAGCCTCGGTTGGGCCTTAGCCCATTTCCTTATGGGGCGCAGGTTCGGAGGCAGGAACCTCAACTTCCTGCCGCTGCTGGACCTGGCCGCCTGCGCGCTGCTGCTTTACGCCAGCAGAGAGCCAAAGCTCATCTTCATTGTCTCGTTTTATTCGCAGTCAAGCCTGATGCTGCTGGCTTACCGTTATTCGCTCAGTGGCGCGATACCGGCCACGATCTTTATCAGCTGCGCCTACCTTGGAAGCGACTGGGCCCGGGGCCTGCCGCCGCTCGCGGCCCTGTCACAGCCAAACGAACTGGGCACATTTATCCTGTATTATTTCACCGGCCTGGGACTGGCCGGTTTTGGCAACATGATCAAGCGCATCTCCTCACTCGAGCTCGACGCCGATCTGGCCGATCAACGGCAGGCTTATCGCCGCTACCTGCACGATTACCTGGGGAACACTTTCAGCGGCCTCCACCTGTGGTTGCAATCGCTTGGCCACAAATCCGTCCAGCCCGCGGCCGACCTGCGCCGGCTTGCTGAGAATTACCGTGGCTCCAGCGAAATCCTCGACAATATCGCCGGCAGCCTGGGAGACTCCCGTCCAGGCGATCTCAGGCAGGCGCTGCTTGACCTGAAGCAGGAAGCTGAAGCGCGGTCAGGAGTTCTGATCCTGCTGGATGTAACGGGCAAACGCCTTTATCTGAGCCCGGAGGTGAGCAGCGAGATCTTCTGGGTGATCCGTGAAGCTGTCTATAACGCCGTCAAGCATTCAGGCGCGGACACCATTTCCGTCACGATCAGCAGGCAGCGCAACCGCTTTATCGCCGCCGTTCAGGATGCGGGCCGCGGCTTCCAGCCCGGGCGGGCCGCCGCCGAAAGCACAGGCAAGGGCCTGAAGGGCATGCGCGAGCGCGCCCGCGGCATCGGCGCGGCGCTGGAAACGGAGAGCTCGACCGGGGGCACCAGAGTCGTCCTGGCGCTGAAGCTGCGCCGCCGCGTGGGCCGGCTGAGCAACGTCCTCGACTATCACGAGGAAGACAGCGGCGGCCTCTACCTTTTTCTGCTCAAGTTAAGCCTCTTCATGCTCATCTTCATGCTGGTGCAATGGTTGATGCAGCCGCCGGCGGACAAATTCCACTGGAGCGAGATCACCATCACGGCTCTACTGTGTCTCAATAATGTGCTCTGGTTCGCACTGCGCGGTCCCTTCCACCGCCTGTTCAGCCTCAGGCCGCAGTTGCTCATCTTCGAGCAGCTGTTCTTTGGCGCGCTCTTCTTCCTTGCGGTCTATTATGCCATGCCCGTCTATTTCAGCCTCTACATGGGCGTCGGCTGCATCATCACCGGCTATTTCGCCGGAGTCAGGGGGAATGCGATCCAGGCCGCAGTGCTCGTTGGCGGCATCGTTGTTTCTTATCTGGTGGCGCCGCTGCTGGCAGTCGGGCACATCCAGCCGCAGAACCTGGAGGATATGGTCACCTTCTCGACCGGCTTTATCGTCATCTCGATCTCCGGCGGGCTGGCCGGCGATTTTATCCTCACCCTGGAGGAGCTGCACCTTCAGGCTCTGAAGCGTGCGCTGGCCGGCCAGAAAGCACAACTCATCCGGCAGATGCATGGCAATCTGCAGCGGCTTGTGAATGGTATGGCGGGAAAGTTGGAACTGCTCGCTGATAACAACGGCGAGAAAATCACCATGGCGGAACTAGAGGCGGACTCGCTTAAGCTAAAGGCAAGCCTGCGCAAAGTGATCGATTGGCTCGACGGGGATCAGAAGGCCGTTTCGTATGAATTATCTGGCGAATCATCCGGCGGAGCGGAACCGCTCAGCCTGACACCGGCGCCAGAATCAGGTTTTTAGCCTGCAAGGCCGGAGCCCGCTGCCGCGCGACTGACACCGGCGCCTGAACCACGTTTATCATGGGGGCCTGTTGCCCCGCGGATTGGCCTACCCGGCCGCGGACGGCGGCATCGTCCCCAGCGTCACCTTCGCGCTGATCTTGCTGTTGGCCCGGAGCACCGTCAGGGTGAGGGTATCCCCCGGCTTGTGCGAGTCAATGATCTGCGCCAGGTCAGAGTCGCTCACGAGCACCTTGCCGTCGACCTGAGTGATCACATCTCCGGACTTGAGGGCATCATCAGCCGCCGCCGGCGAGCCTCCGGCCACCGATACCACCAGTACGCCCTGGTTGGACTGGATGCCCATCTGCGACGCCACCGCCGCGTCCAGCGGCTGGTAGGTTATGCCAATATATGGATGGATCACCTTGCCGGTGCTTACCAGCTGGCTCGCGATCTGTTGCGCCGTGTTGATCGAGATGGCAAAGCCGATACCCTGCGCCTGCGCCCCTGTCTGCGAGGTATCCCCGGCCACCAGCGTGTTCAGCCCCACGACCTGGCCGGCGAGGTTGACCAGCGGCCCGCCGGAGTTACCGGGGTTGATAGGCGCGTCGGTCTGGATCACGTTGAACAGATACGGCCCCTGCGAGGTGGAGGTGCTGCCCGGCTCCTGGACGGTGCGTCCCAGGGCGCTGACCACACCAGTGGTCACAGTCGGTCCGCCTGGCAGCGCCAGCGCGTTGCCGATCGCCACCACCCAGTCGCCCACGTTCAGTTTGCTGGCGTCGCCCAGCGCCGCTACCGGCAGGTTGCCGGCGCTGATCTGGACGACGGCTATGTCGCTCTGGGTATCGCCGCCTATCAGCCTGGCATCGAAGGTGCGCCCGTCCGGCAGCGTCACCAGAAGTTTCTGCGCCCCGGAGACGACGTGATCGTTGGTGAGGATGTGACCCTGACTGTCATAGATGATCCCGGAGCCGACGCCGGTGGGGACTGTGAACGGCTGGTTGAACTGCCCCGAAGTCTGCTGCTCGTTGGTGATCTGGACCACGGCCGGCTTCACCTGGGCTGCCACCTTGGCGATGGCG
>JAJYLK010000127.1 GCA_021787775.1 Actinomycetes bacterium
TGGATCTGTTGCAAAGCCGTTTGACCGGTCCGCAGAAATTCCACGAGATCGTCATCGTCTCTTCCAAAAACCTTACCGTCGACGACCCGGCTTTCAGGCAGCAGGTGGAGGCGGTTGGCAGCAGGATCGCGGCGCTGGGGCCGGGAGTGGTCGAAGGCGCCGTCAGCTATTACCAGACGCACGATCAGTCGATGGTCTCGAAAGACAGCCACAGTACGATCATCCTCGTGCAGATGGCCGGGAAGCTGGACAGCGCCGAGAACAACGTGGGCAAGCTGATCGACATCACCAGGGCCTCGACCACGGGCGGCTTCAGCGTGATGACCACCGGCGTCGCCAGCACCAACAGGGATTTTAACGCGGTGGCTCAGTCCGACGGCCGCCGTACGGAAACGGTCGGCATTATCCTGGCCCTGATCATCCTGGTGGTCGTGTTCGGGACGCTCATCGCGGCGGGCCTGCCGGTGGCGCTGGCGGGCTTCGCCATCATCGTGGCGCTGGGCATCACCGCCGTGATTGGCCAGAAATATCAGCTGAGCTTCTTCGTGGCCAACATGATCACGATGATGGGGCTGGCGGTTGGCATCGACTATACGCTGTTTGTGCTGTCACGCTTCCGTGAAGAGCTGGGGCGGGGCCGGGACAAATACCAGGCGATCGCAGTCGCCGGGGCTACTGCCAGCAAGGCGGTGCTGTTCAGCGGCATGACGGTCATCCTCGCGCTGCTGGGGATGCTGATGATCCCGATGAGCATCTTCATCAGTCTGGGCGCCGGCGCCATTTTCGTCGTCGCCGTCGCGGTGGCGGCGGCGCTGACGCTGCTGCCCGCCATCCTGGCGCTGCTGGGGCACCGGGTCAACTCAGTCAGGGTGCCATTCGTGCACAGGCTGGCCGGCAGCGGGGAGGGCGGCCGTTTCTGGACCTGGATTGCGGATAAGGTGATGCGGCGGCCGCTGCTGCTGGCGCTGAGCGTGATCGTGATCCTGGCTGTGCCGGCTACCTTCTATTTCCAGATGAAAACCGGCGCCAGCGGCATCAACGCGCTGCCGGACAGCTTCCAGTCCAAGCAGGCCTATCTGAAACTGGGCCGGGATTTCTCCTACGGCCTGATCAATCCGGTGGAGGTCGTCATCAACGGTGACATCAATAGCAGTGGCGTGCGCCAGGGGATGGCACGACTCACCAACAGGCTCAAACAGGACACTGAATTTCGCGGCGCGCCGCAAGTGCAGGCAAACAGCGCCGGCAACCTCGCGATGATGACGCTGACGATCACGGCCTCGCCCGACAGCGGGGAGGCGGTCAATATCGTCAGGCGGCTGCGGCAGGATTACATACCGGCTGCCTTTGGAGGAAGCGGCGCCGAAGTAGTGGTAACCGGCGGCCCCGCCATCGATGCTGATTATTTCGGCCTGACCAACACTTACCGGCCGCGGGTTTTCGCTTTCGTGCTCGGGCTGAGCTTCCTGCTGCTGATGATCGTTTTCCGCTCGCTGGTGGTGCCGCTGAAGGCCATTTTGATGAACCTCCTGTCTGTGGGCGCCGCCTACGGCCTCATCGTGCTCGTGTTCCAGAAGGGAGTCGGCGCCAGCTTGTTCGGTTTCCGTCAGGTGGAAGCGGTGGAGGCGTGGTTGCCGCTTTTCCTGTTCTCGGTGCTGTTCGGGCTGTCGATGGACTATCACGTCTTCCTCCTGGGCCGGATCCGCGAACACTATCTGGACACCGGTGACAACAGCGCCGCCGTCGCTTTCGGCCTGAAGTCGACCGGAAGGATCATTACCGGCGCGGCCCTGATCATGGTGGCCGTTTTCAGCGGATTTGCCAGCGGCCAGCTGAGCATGTTCCAGCAGATGGGCTTTGGCCTGGCGGTCGCGGTGCTGCTTGATGCGACGCTGATCCGTTCGGTGCTTGTGCCTGCCACGATGAAGCTGCTGGGCCACTGGAACTGGTATCTGCCCCACTGGCTGGAGTGGCTGCCAGACGTGCAGCTGGGGGAGAAAGGCGCTTCCGACAAGTAACAGAAGTAACTAAGCAGTTGATATTCTGTAGCTAGTGACCTACAATACTTTAGTTATTTTGACAACAAGCCTGCGGCTTGGATCGGGTGCACTGCCCTTCCACTGAGACGTCTTTCGCGGCGCCATCCTCCTTTTCCCAGTTTTCCGACACGTGCGAATGTGCGTGTGCGCATGCATATCGCCGGAAACCACCTGGAATAGTCAGGATTGCCGTGTTAAGGGATTTGCGTCAAACGGCCGATTGCCGCGGATTGTATGCCGGGACGGTATAAACGTCCCGTATTTCATGTCGTCAAAGGATGGGAGGTGTACCGCAAAACAAGGGGGGGCAGACGGTGCTGACGGTACGACCGTCTGCCGGATATGTTAGCTACCCGAAGGCCCCAGCCGGCCGGAAAGGAAGAATGCGTTATGTTTTTTTGGCTGTCGCACTTGGATTGCTGGTCGTAGGCGCATATGGATCATATGCTTACACCGCAGACGCGGCACATGTGGACCCGCAGATCGACCCGCGCATGCTGTTTGGCACCGAGCGGGCCAGCGTCGCGGAGCTGAAAACATTCGGGATCGAGGCGGAGATCGCCAGGGGGCGCGCAGTTTTCACCGCCAAGTCCCGTCAGCTCCAGCAGGCGCAGCAGGATCAGGAGGCGACCGCCAGCTACGGAAAGTGGGGTCCCGACCTGGTCGCGGCGGCGCAGAGGTACGGACAGGATCCGGCGGTCCTGTACCGGGTGATGATGTGTGAAAGCAAGGGCGATCCACAGGCGGACAACGGTGTTTGCAGGGGATTGTTCCAGTTCAATCCGGCTACCTGGTCAGGCACGCCCTTTGGTGGCCAGAGCATCTTCGACGGCCATGCCCAGATCATGGCGGCGGCCTGGATGTTCTCCCAGGGGCGCCAGGGCGAGTGGACCTGTTATTAGGCTTGCTGCGAAGCCTGTACGGCGGCTGCGCGGCTCCGCCGCACAGTCCCGGCATCAATAAGACCAAGGGCGTTCCTGGCGGAGCGCCCTTTTTAGATGCCGGGGACGTACGTTTCCTATGTTTCCTTACGTTGCGAGATCGAATTAAACACTTGTCGCTGTCAATTCGGCAAATTAGGAAACATAGGAAACGTACGTCCCTCCCGTCCCAGCCGGGCGCCGGATAACCAAAATCTCGGGACCGTTGTTATAATGGGCCTGCGATGGACAGATACGATCCGGCAGAGATAGAAGCCAAATGGCAGCAGGTCTGGAAGGAGGAGCGCTCCTTCGAGGTGGCCAATCCTGCCGATCCGGCCGCCGCCGGACGCAAGAGCTATGTCCTGGAGATGCTGCCCTATCCCTCCGGCACGCTGCACATGGGGCACGTGAAGAACTACACCATGGGCGATGTCATCGCCCGCTTCCGCGGGCGCAACGGCTTCAGCGTCTTCCACCCCATGGGCTACGACGCTTTCGGCCTGCCGGCTGAGAACGCCGCTATCAAGACCGGCCTGCGCCCCGCTGAGCTGACCAGGATCAATACGGATAACATCAACCAGCAGATGCACCGGCTGGGCGTGTCGATCGACTGGAGCCGCGAGCTGGCCACCTGCGACCCCGAATATTACAAATGGACCCAGTATTTCTTCCTCAAGTTCTTCGAGCGCGGCCTCGCCTACCGCAAGGAGGCTTCGGTCAACTGGTGCCCCTCCTGCGCCACCGTGCTGGCCAACGAGCAGGTGGTGCAGGGAAGCTGCGAGCGGTGCGGCTCCGTGGTCGAGCCGCGCAGCCTGGCGCAGTGGTTCCTGCGCATCACCGATTATGCGGAACAGCTGTTGAAAGACTTCGAGCTGCTGGAGTCGTGGCCGGAGCGGGTGATCACGATGCAGCGCAACTGGATCGGCCGCAGCGAGGGCGCCGAGGTGGTATTCCGCGTGGCCGGCCTGGACATCGACATCCCCGTTTTCACCACCCGGCCGGATACGCTATTCGGCGCTACTTTCTTCCTGCTGGCGCCGGAGCATGAACTGGTGGGAACCCTGGTGGACGGCACCGAGTATGAGAATCCGGTGCGCGATTACGTCACCTCGGCGCGGCTGAAGCCGCTGGTGGACCGCGCCGCCTCCGACCGGGACAAAACCGGCGAGTTTACCGGACGTTATGCCATAAATCCGGTCAATGGCGAGTCGATTCCCATCCATGTCAGTGATTATGTGCTGATGGAATATGGCACCGGCGCCATCATGGCGGTGCCGGCGCATGACCAGCGGGATTTTGAGTTTGCGCGCAAGTTTGGTATCGACGTGCGCGTGGTGGTCTCCGGCGAGGGCGCGGGCGCCGGTGACGGGCCGGCGTTGGACGCCG
>JAJYLK010000128.1 GCA_021787775.1 Actinomycetes bacterium
CATGCCCAAGTTCAACATGTACCGCTCGCTGCACACCACGGTGATCGGGCCCCAGGGCAAGCCGCTCGAGATCCAGATCCGCACCCAGAAGATGCATCAGACCGCGGAATATGGCATCGCCGCCCACTGGCTCTACAAGGAGAAGGGCAAGGCCGGCAAAGCCAAAGGGCAGCCGTCCGACAAGCTCTCCTGGCTGCGGCAGATGATGGAATGGCAGAGCGAGACCGAGGACCCCAAGGAATTCATGAAGACGCTGCGAATCGACCTGTTCGAGGAAGAGGTGTTCGTCTTCACCCCCAAGGGCGAAGTCATCAGCCTGGCTTCGGGCTCAACCCCGGTGGATTTCGCATACGCGGTCCACACCGACGTCGGTCATCACTGTGTCGGCGCCAAGGTCAACGGTCGCATCGTGCCGCTGCAGCACACACTGCACAGCGGCGATTTCATCGAAGTGCTGACCTCCAAGTCGAGCCAGGGGCCGTCACGCGACTGGCTGAACTTCGTCAAGACTTCGCGGGCGCGCAACAAGATCCGCCAGTGGTTCAAGAAGGAGCGGCGTCAGGATTCGGAGCATATCGGCCGCGAGATGCTGCAGGAGGCGCTCAGGCGCAAGGGACTGGCCAGCCAGAAGATCGTCGCGTCGCAGGCTTTCACCGAGATGACCCGGGCGATGGGTTTCCTTAAGGCCGAAGACCTCTACGTCAGCCTTGGCACCGGAAAAACCTCGCCGCAGCAGGTGGTCACGCGCATCACCAAGGAGCTCGACATCGCCGGCGAGATCCCGGCGGTAGTTACCAAATCCAGCGGCATGTCCGCCCGCGAGCGCGCCAAGACCGCCTCACCCCGGGAGCTGGGCATCAGCGTCGACGGCGTCAGCGATGTCGGAGTGCGGCTGGCCAAGTGCTGCAAGCCGCTGCCGGGAGACAAGATCGTCGGCTACATCTCGCTTGGGAAGGGTGTCAGCATCCATCGCAAGGACTGTCCCAATGCCCGGGCGCTGGAGAGCCAGAGCAAGGAGCGCTTCATCAATGTCGCCTGGAAAGGCACCTCCGAGACTGCCTTCCGGGCCGAGTTCATGGTGGAAGCGATGGACCGGAGCCATCTGCTGGAGGACATTTCGCGCACGCTCAGCGAATCCGGGGTCAACATCGTCTCCGCCGCCTGCAACACCAACACCGATCATCTGGTCAACGACCGCTTCGTAGTCGAGGTCAGTGACGCCAAACTGCTGGACACCGTGCTGGACAACATCAAGGGGATCGACACCGTGTTCGATGCCTTCCGTATCACTCCGGCCGCTGAGGCCATCGGCGAATAATTCGCCACCATGATTGATCCATAAAGCAACCGCACGTTCCCGGCGATATAAATATAGATGGGAATCATGGCGGGAATTCATTATCTCCTTCACAGGCCCCTCGACTTTTCTCCCTGAATGAGGCCGAACTGGACAATCATCGGAAGAGGAAAGCACAGCCTCTGGCTGGCTCTGCTGGCGGCGCTGTGTACCCTGGCGCTTTTTGCCGGCCTGCTGGCGTCGGCGCCGGCGGCTCATGCATATGACAGTCAGGAGCTATATTTCCTGACCCTGATCAACAACTACCGCCAGCAGAACGGACTGCAGCGGCTCACCCTCGATTCCAGGCTCTCCACGGCCGCTAACTGGCATTCCACCGACATGGCGAACATGAACTATTTCAGCCATACCGGCTCAGACGGAAGCTCTCCGTTCGACCGCATGCGCTGGACCGGCTATACGTATAACACCTATCTGGGCGAGAATATCGTGGCCGGCTACGACTATGGCCAGAACAACGGTGAATTCGTCGCCCAGCAGGCATTCGACGCCTGGAAGGCCTCGCAAGAGCACAACGCCAACATGCTCGACCCGAATTACAACGCCATCGGCATCAGCAGGCACTACAACGGCGCTTCGACCTATCACTGGTACTGGACCACGGATTTCGGCGGCGTCTCGGAGGACAATACGCCCCCCACCGTCAGCCTCCCCCCTCCCACCGGTGACACAAAGGTGAGCGGCACCGTCAACGTCACCGCTAACGCCGCCGACAACGTGGCGGTGATGCAGGTCGATCTTTATGTCGACGGGCAACTGGTGGCAAGCCCGACAGCGGCGCCTTATTCCTACGCCTGGAATACGACCGGGCTGGTCAACGGCTCGACACATACCCTTTACGCGGTCGCGCATGACAGCGCCGGTCTGACCACGCAGTCCAGCACGACCACGGTGTCCGTCGACAACTTCACGCCCGCGAAGCGTTATTACTTCACCTGGTACGACCAGCAGACCCCGGGACTTTCGGACTGGGTGCTGATGGCTAACCCAGCCGCGGGGGCCGCCAGCGCCCGCGCCTCGGCGCTGGTGGGCGCCAACACTTACGCCGACCGTGATATCGCCGTGGGGGCGCCGGCTCAGACGCCCACATTCCCGGGAGTGATGGGCGGTCCGGTCACGGTCCAGACGACGCAGCCGCTGATCGCCAGCCAGCGCTCGATCTACCAGAACTCCTTCAATGAGACGCCAGCGGTGGCTGACACGGCGCTGGCGAGCACGTATTATTTCACGTGGTATGACTCCAACGCATCGCACGGCATCAGCGGCGACTGGCTCCTGATCGGCAACATGGGGGCGGGCACGGCCAACGTGACCGTCACCATCAGCGGCGCCGGCCCCAACGGAACGAACGCGACCTACAATTACAGCATCGCTCCCGGCGACCGCGTGACGCCGAGCTATCCCGGCATCATGGGCGGGCCAGTGCAGGTGACGTGCACGAACGCCCAGCCGCTGATCGTCAGCCAGCGAGTGATCTATCTCAATTCCTTCAGCGAAACGCTGGGGATACCGGCGGGCTCGCTGGCGTCCACATACTATTTCCCGTGGTACGACGACACGATACAGAACGGCATGAAGGGCAGCTGGATCCTGATCGGCAACCAGGACACCGGCGACGCCACCGTCGATGTTTACATCGGCGGTCAGAGGATGCATGACCCCGCCAATCCCGCCAACGATTTCTTCACCGTGCCGCAGGGGGGCCGCGTCACTCCGTTCTTCCCGGGAAAAATCGGCGGCCCGGTCGTGGTCACCTCCACCAACGGCAAGCATCTCATCGTCAGCCAGCGCACCATCTACCAGAACAGTTTCAAGGAGATGCAGGGCCTGACCGCCAGCGACGCCGGCACCGACCTCTGGTTCACCTGGTATGACTCCAAGGTCGCCAACGGCATGGGCGGCAACTGGATCATGATCATGAACCGGGGCGCCAGCGACGCCTCCGTGGACGTCTACATCGGCAACAGCCCGACCCCGATCCAGCAGAATATCGCCGTGCCCGCGGGCGGCGAACTCCCGGTCTCCTACTATGAAACCATGGGCGGCCCCGTGCATATCGTCTCCACCAACGGCCAGCCGCTGATCGTCACCCAGCGGGTCATCTATAAAAGCAGCTTCAGCGAGATCGGCGGGATGAAGTTCCCTTGACGGGCAAGCCAGTCAGCTTAACCTCGCTTAACTTGACTTGCGGCATGCTTTACGGGGATTATCACGGAAAAAGAGGAATGGTGCCGGCAGAAACACTGAGCAGAGAAGCTGAAATCCGGGGCCAAAAGAGAGTGGTAGCGGGGGCAGGATTTGAACCTGCGACCTTCGGGTTATGAGCCCGACGAGCTACCAGACTGCTCCACCCCGCGTCACCGCGGTAATTATAACACAAAGACTTTGCCCTCAAACAGATTCCAAATCCCGCGCGAAGATGTCATCAATCCGTCTTTTTGCGCCATAAACAAGAGCTTTAGGTATCAGGCCTGCATCCGATAGTGGCCTAGAGCCATGAATCCTGAAAAAAACGAAAACCCGAATTCTCGCGCACGCTGGCTGGCGATTCCCGCCGGCCTCTGCCTGTTGCTTGTATGCACGGGACTGGCGATGGCCGATCCCGGCAGCTTCAGCGCCAGCGGTGTGGCCGGCTCCACGGTCAGCGCGGATGGCAGCGCCCCCACCAGCCTGCAGATAGAGTCGCTGCAGGGGCAGGCCGACCAGATCCAGGCCGAGGTCAATGGCATGAACCAGGATCTCGAGGTGATGGTGGAACAAAGCGACGCCTCGCAGGCCAGACTCGACCAGCTGACGCTGCAGCTGGCCGACAGCCGGCAACGTCTCGACAATGCCCGCGCGGAGCGCGACGCAGAGGAGCAGATCATCTCCGACCGCCTGAGCGCCATTTATAAATCCGGCGACGTCAACATCATGAGCATCTTCCTGAGCAGCAGCAGCATCAACGATTTTTACGAACGCATGCAGTACATGACCCGGATAAA
>JAJYLK010000001.1 GCA_021787775.1 Actinomycetes bacterium
TCGACTGCGAGTTCTGAACCGGCGGATATCGCCCGGATCTCCTCCGGAAAAATCCAGTGAAACCAGGTCCCTGGCGGCGGCCCGGCTCCGGCCAATAAAAAAGGCGCGGACCGAAGGTCCGCGCCGTGGCATACGTGATTCTGGCGTCGCAGCGTCAGGACTGCCGGCGGCTCCTCCTCAGCAGCATGGACGCGGCCGCGATGCCGATCAGGCCGGAGGCGATCAGCAGGATCACCGTCGTGCCGGTGCTGGGCAGGCTGCTGGACTCCACCGCTGATGTCAACCGCGTACTACAGCCGAGGTTGCCATAAACAGTATTGTAATCGGGCAGCGATGAATTGTAGGAACTCAGGCTGCTGAGCACCTGGCAGGCGGCCGCCAGCTGTGAATCGCTGAATCCGGAAACATTCCCGGCCGCGGAAGCGTTGTAGATGGCGACAAAGGTGTCGGGCGATATGCCAGCCTGAGCTGCGGCAACCTGCATAGCCGAGACTACCGCGGCATACTGGTTCCCCTGGGCGCCAGAAGGAAACGCCGCGAGCGCAGTACCGCTAACGAGCATCGAAAACATTAGACAAACAACCAGCAGAAAAATAACACGCCTCATCAAATCACCCCTTCAAATAATTAATAATCCTGTAATCAATCCAGACCTGTTTGACGAGCCGGTTCCCCGATACATCGGAGAATTCAACGCACACCCGCGCGTTTCCTTCCCGCAATAGCAAAAACTATAACGTCTGCGGGTTTATTGCAACCTCTCCAGCTTTAAGCTGCATGCTTTCATTTGTTGTATTGAGTCCGGCCTTCTGCCGCTGGAAATTCCGGCGTTGCTGAGATATCTTGAGCCTGTACCCGCCATTGATCATCCGGGGATATGTCCGTTAACGGCAGAACAATGCAGAACTTTAATGAATCTCCGCTGGAATCGCCGGACCCTGTTGCCGAGCATGATAAATCCGGCTTCAGGCGTCACGCCGCCTGGTTCCGCTACGCGGTCGCGGCCGTTGCCATCTTCGCCGTCGTCCTCACCCTGATTCCCTGGTATTCTGCTTATTTGCAGGATAAATCATTACGCGAGGCTGAGGATGGTTATCAAGTGGATGCACTGCACACTGCCGAGAGTGCCCAATCTTGGGATCCGGTCTCCGTTAATGCCCTCTTTGTACTTGCGGGTGTCGAACAGAGAATAGGCTGGCAGCAGGATTCCCGGAAGACGCTGGAGAAAGCGACTCGGCAGGAACCGCTGAATTATGCAACATGGGAAACGCTGGCAGTCGAAGAGCAAAACAGCTGGAACATGCCCGATCAGGCGGCCAGGGACTTCGCCAGAGCGATAGCCCTCGATCCGCAGGACAAGGAATTGCGCCAGACAGCCGGGCTGCCCGCACCGGCTCCCGGCAGCTAGCCGCTGAAGCGCCCTGCTTCTGCAGCACCGCAACCGGCGCTGCCAGGTCCTATTGCGCGCTCAGTCCGCTTCCTCGAAGGCAGCCAGAAGCATTCCCTCATCAGAACCGGTACTGCCAACCAAGTTCATGTCAAAAGGCTCATAGGACGGTATGAGCTGTTGCAGTGAGCCCTTCAAAACCTCGCAGTTCCCGCCTTCGGCCAGCTCGAACAGCGAATCCAGAGCAGGCAGGAGACGGGCATCGGCCGAAGCGGAACGCCGGACGCGAAAGATCTTCGGATGACGGAAGACTTCATACTCCTCGTCCCTGGCCGTCAGTCTTTCGTTCAGTTTTTCACCCGGCCTCAGACCGGTGAAACTGATCTCCACTTCCCCGAAGCCGGGAACCTTCATCAAGTCGATCATCTGCGCCGCCAGGTCCACGATCCGCACTGGCTTGCCCATATCGAGCACGTAGATCGCGTTGCCATCGTCGAAGGCGGCGGCTTGCAGAACCAGATCGACGGCTTCGGAAATCAGCATGAAATAGCGGGTCATCTCCGCATGCGTCACCGTGACCGGACCGCCGCCGCGGATCTGTTCCCGGAAGATCGGCAGCACGCTGCCGCGGCTGCCCAGGACATTGCCAAAGCGGACGGAACAATACCGGGTCTGCGGAAAGAGCAGCCCCAGCTCCTCAACAACGCGCTCGCCCAGATTCTTGGTGGCGCCCATCACATTCACCGGCTCGACCGCCTTGTCGGTGGATATGTTGATGAAACAGCCGGCGCCGTATTCGCCCGCCAGGCGGGCCATGATCAGCGTCCCCCTGATATTGTTCAGCACCGCTTCATCCGCATGCAGCTCCATCAGCGGCACATGCTTGTAAGCGGCGGCGTGGAACACGAGGCTGGGCCTGAACCGGTCGAAAATAGTGGCCATCTTCTCCTCGGACTTGATGTCAGCCACCCAGAGCATGTGCGCGGTAAAGAACCGCTGCAACAGTTGTTTGTGGATGCGATACAACGATGATTCATCCTGATCGACAAGGATGATGCGCGCCGGATTGTGCCTGCTGATCTGGTTGACAAGCTCCGAGCCGATGGAGCCGCCGGCGCCGGAGACCAGCACTGTCTGGTCCTTGATAAAGCTGCGGATCTGGCTGTAATCTGTCTGCACGGGCTGACGCCCGAGCACGTCCTCGATCTTTATGTCGCTGATATTGTCCAGGCCCACCTTGCCCTGGTGGATGCTCTGCAGCGGCCGAAGCGTCTTGACCGCCTTCCCGGTGCCTTGACAGATTGTTACAATGCGGCGGAACTGTTCCAGCGTAGCGCTCGGGATCGCGATCACGATCTCGTCAATCTGCAGGTCCTTGACGATTTGCGGGATGCGGTCGCTGGCTCCCAGGATGGGGACACCGTGAATCTCCATCTCCTGGAGTTTGTGGTTGTCATCCACCAGCGCCACGACCTCCAGACCAGTGACCGAATCCCTCTGGATGCTCCTGATGATCATCTCTCCGGCCGAGCCCGCTCCCACCACCAGCAGGCTCAACCGGCGCTCCACCTCCCGCAGGGAGCGCTCGTAGAAAACCCTCGGGTAAAAGCGGACGCCGGCCATCAGGCTGAAGGCGATCAGCCCTCCGATAGGCACCATCGCCAGAACGTGCGTGAACGACGAAGGCATGGTGACGCGCCCCGCCAGCAGCAGCAGCACCATGATGACCACTGCGGCCTTCACCATCCTCAGCCCCTGTTCCAGCCCGGCATACCGGCCGACGGCGCGGTAGAGGCCGAAGCGGATGTTGACGCCGTGATGGATGATGATCGCAATCGGGAGGAAGATCAGAAGTTCATGGTAGTAAGCCAGTGGCGCCCAACGGGCGAACAGGACGAGTGAAGCCAGGGTATAGGCGTTGATGACGATGCAGGTGTCGACCAGGATGGCTAGCGAGCTGCGCCTGAGATGTCTCAGGTTGATGATGGCTGCCTCCGTTTCCCGATCATTTTTAAATACACCCGTGCGGCTAATTTAATCAAATTTTTCTTTTTTATCAAACAGGCATGGTTGATTTACACGATTATTTTTCTTCAGGCGGCGGATGGGCATGGCCAGGGTGCCGGCGATTATCCTGGCATCCGTGCCCAACCTCCAGTGATCGATATAGGCGAGATCCAGAGCCACCTTCTGCGGCAGAATGACTTCGACATAGTGCTCGATCGTGTCCTTATCCCCCAGCAACGCTTCCTCGTTGCTGAACCGGAGCGACGCCGGTCCGGTGATCCCGGGCCGGCAGCTCAGCAGCACCTCCGCCTGCCGGCCCAGATACGGCAGGAAGAAAGGATCCTCCGGCCGCGGGCCCACCAGACTCATGTCTCCCTTGATCACGTTGAATATCTGCGGCAGTTCATCCACTTTCAGCCGCCGCAGCAGACTGCCGACGCGGGTCGTGCGCAGATCGCCGGCATGCGTCAGCGGCAAGCCATGGGGCTCGGCGGGCAGGTGTTTCATCGTCCTCAGCTTGTACATCTTAAAGGCGCACCCGTTGAGGCCCATGCGCTCTGAAAGATAGAAAGCCGGCCCGCGCGAATCAAGCTTGACCAGCAGGCCGAGGATGAGGATCAGCGGCAGCGCCGGCACGAGGAGGATGGCTGCGACCAGCACGTCCAGCAACCGCTTGATCTGGCTGGCGCCCAGCGTGGTGCGTTGTGCCGCGCTTGTTCTCTCCAGCATCAGCCCACGCCTTTCGTGATCGCTACCAGGTAGTGACTCCTCAAAAACGGCACCGCCCGCAATAGCTGCGCCGCGGCCGCAGATCTGCGCGCCACCAGCCGGTTCAGAGGAGCCGCCAGGGATTCCTTGCGGAAATCAAAACGGCTGCCGGGGAACAGGCTGGTGATTTCCTTTTTCCGGATGCCGCACACATCCCTGTTGCCCGGCTTACTGACAAAATAATCGTACCAGATCAACGTGCCGCCGAACCGCGTGACACGCATCATCTCGGCGGCGATCCTTTTCTTCATTTCCAGGTCGAGTATCGATGAAAACATTACAAACTGACAGACGATGTCAAAAACCCCATCCGCGAACGGCAGCTGTTCGGCATTGGCCAGCCGGACGTCTACGCCCGGATGCCGGCGGCGGCACGCCTCCGCCCTCGCGGGGAGCAGCTCCACACCGGCGACGTTCCCGGCCCGGGCGCCGTATTTGAGAAAGTTGGCTATCTCCGCACCGCCGCCGCAGCCGACTTCGAGGATGCGCGTCCCGGCCAGATCCATGAGCCCCTGGCGCCTGAGCAGCTTCAGCACGGCGCGCTCCTGGTTGTGCAGATGCAGGGCCGTGGCGGGATTGAACCAGCTGTAAATATCGCCCGGGTCAGCCGCCGCGCGTTTTTCGTATGCTGCCTTTATCCTTTCTACTTCACTCATGCCCGTTTACCTCTAACTCCGACGAGATTCGGCAACCCGCATAAAAATCCGGTCGCATAAGAAAGATGCAGCGTCGCGAACGCGAAAGGCAGCAGCAGCATCGACGGCCCTGCCAGGCCCACGGATCTGAGCGTAACGGTGACGGACAGGAGCAGGTAGGCGGCAAGCATGGCGGCGGCAAGCCAGACCAGGGGCGGCACCGCCAGCGCCAGCAGCAGTGCCAGGCAGAACACTGAAAGCGCCGCGGCCGGAGCCATGTTGCGCAGGGCCGGCAGGCGCCCGTGTTTTCGCAGGATGACCGTCTTCCACCAGCCATACTGGAAATACTGTTTCCAGAGCCCCCGCAACGTCGGCCGGCTGTAATAACTCGAACGGATGGACGGGTCGAGAAAGATCCTGCACCCACCCCGGACCAAGCGAAAATTGAACTCGTCGTCCTGATTGCGGATCAGCTCCTCGTCAAACAGGCCGACGCGCTCGAACACCTCGCGGCGATAGGCGCCGAAAGCGACCGTGTCCACGAAACCGGGCTTCATCGAAGTCCGGAACCGCGAATTGCCGACGCCGAAAGCCGAGGACATCGCTTGCGAGATCACCCTGCCCATGCGCCTGTCGCTGATGGTCTCGATCCGGCCGCCAGCGCAGTCCGCTCCGGATGCTTCCAGTACAGCGACGTTGCGGCTGACGAAATCCGGCTCGACAAAGCTGTGGCTGCCGAGAATGATGACGACATCGCCGCCGGAGTTGCGAATGCCGATGTTGAGCGCCGCCGGCGTGACCCGGTCCGGGTTGTCCAGCAATTCCACATCAGGCGACCGGCCGGCGAAGCTCCGGACGATCGCCGCCGAGCCGTCTTCCGAGCACCCGTCGACCACCTTGACTTCGAGACGGTCTGCGGGGTAATCCTGCTCCATGAGTGAATCGAGACAGCGGCCGACATGCCTCTCTTCGTTGCGCATCGGGATGACGATGCTTACCCTTACTGTTCTTTTCATCATCACCAGCGTTTCTTTTTGGTCACATGACGCGCGAAACCGGCCTGCGATCGGGCTTCACGGATTGCGGCGGTGCGCCCAGCGATAAAACGGACTGCTTACCATCTTCGAATAGCCATACACCAGAAAATGCCTCAGCTTCAGGTTGCCCTTGGTGCGCACGTACACCGCCCGCACCAGCTTGCCGGCCCGGCGGCCGCCGAACTTCAGGCCGAGGATCTGTTCCGCCCCGGCGCGCGCCGTATCGTAATCTACGCCGCGGACCTTCGCTTTCTCAGGGCTGAAGGAAAGCAGGTCGTCATAATCCTCGACCAGAGAAAGATTCCTCTCGTCACAGTAATTTGCCAGATGAGTCCCCGGCAAGGGCGTAAAAAACGCCACGCTGGCGAAGTGCGGCCTCGCCTTGCGGGCCAGTTCGACGGAAGCCTTGATGTCGGCAGCGGTCTCGGTGGGAATGCCGAACATGAAGCTGCCGCTGAAAAGCAGCCCGTACTTGCGGCAGAGCTCAGCGGAGCGGTAGTTGTGCTCCACGCGGCAACCCTTGTTGAGAAAATCGAGGATATTCTGACTGCCGCTCTCCCATCCCATCAGCACCAGCTTGAGACCCACCTCTTTCATGGCCGCCAGTGCATCCTCGGCGCGGCAGAGCGACGCCGCCCTGGTCTGGATCATGATGGGCGCCTTGATGCCGCTGCGGCCGTAGGCTTCAGCGAACTCGAGCGCCCAGCGGGGGTTGGCAAGAAAGTCGGAGTTGTAGAACTTGAGGCTGTTGAATCCCCATTTCCCGTGCAGCATCTGCAGCTCTTCCATCACGCTGCCGACACTGCGATACCGCATGCGTTTGCCGAACATCATCTCGGCGTGGGGGGCGCAGAAATTGCAGCGGTAGGCGCAGCCGCGGCAGGTGATCATCGTCACCATCGGCGCCTTGAAAACACCGGGATAATTGGGCATTGTCACCGTGTGCGCGTAATCGTAGAGCTCGCGGTCATCGAAGGGCAGGCTGTCCAGCTCCGGGCTTTCCCCCCTGAGAAGCCGTTCGGGCGAGCGGCCGGCGGCAATATCGTCCAGCAGGCGAACAAACGCGATCTCGCCCTCTCCGTATATGATGTGGTCCACCAGCTCCGGCTCGGGAATGTCTTCGGGTGCCGCGGTGGGATGCGGACCGCCGATGACCGTCCTGACCCCCGGATTGGCCGCGCGGGCGGACTGAAGGATGCGTTCGACGTTGTGGTAATCGCAGCTGCGCATGGTGATGCCCACCACGTCCGGGCGAGCCGCCGCCATCCTGGCGTCGAACTCGCTCCAGTCCTTCAGGCGGCGGACATCGAGCAGGCTGATGTCGTCGTAGCCCTTGCTCTTCGCGAAGGCGCTGACGGCGCAGAGGCCGTGGTTGACGATGGCCGACCAGTGCGAATCCCAGAAAGTGTTGAAGCTGCCGGGACCAAAACCGGGATCAGCGAGCACTATTTTCATAAGAACGACTCCCCGTTTTCATCATCAGGTTTTGATAAAGTTCCGCCATGCGGCCTGAGGTGGACCGCCAGTCGTATTCCGCCAGCACCATCTCGCGGCCGGCGGCGCCCATCCTGCGGCGCAGCTCAGCGTCACCGGCCAGTTCCAGAATACGTCCGGCGGTGACGTCGATATCCATCGGCGGCACAAGAAACCCTGTCTCTCCGTCGCGCACCACCTCAGGCAGGCCGCCAACATCGGAGACGACCACCGGGATGGCGCAGGAGGAGGCCTCCACCACGGAAACGCCGAATGTCTCTGACTCTGGCAGCGAAGCGAAGATGTCTATCTGGCTGAGGAACGACATCACCTTGGCGTGCGGCAGATTTCCCACAAAAGTCACACGTTCGGAAATCCCCAGCCTGTGGCCGAGTTTCTTCAGGTTCTTCTCCAGCGAACCGCCGCCGACAATCAGCAGCGAGATATCAAGGTCAGGCCGGAGGCGCAATACCCGTTCGAAGGCCATGATCAGCCGGTCGATGCCGTAATTGCTCTCAAGAATCTTCACCGTGCCAACCGTCGCCGGACCTTCCACATATTTTCTGCCGTTAGGAGAAAAAGCGTGGGTATCAACCCCGAAAGCGACTGTCAGCGGATCTGTCCCGGGCGGGCAGTACCGCCTGGTTGCCTGCGACAGGAAACGGCTGGTGGCCGTAACTGCGTCAGCACGGCGCAGATTGTAGCGCACCAGGCCCCGGTAGAACAGGGAGTCCTCGGGAAGCACAACGATCTCGGACCCGAGCGACGAGACGACAAAGGGATGGACCCCGCTCATGGCGCCCACGTATGCGTAGCTCGTCGCCAGGAAGGCATGAAGAATATCTGGCTTCAGCTGCCTCACCAGCCGCCTGACCCGGCGGGCACAAAAAAGGTAAGCCGTCTTTTGCAGCCGGCCGCGGCCGGCATGCAGCAGCTCGACGCTCGAGTCAACCAGCGGCGGTGGCACGTGGTGCACGCTGACACCGGCGATCTCATGATCCCGGAAAGAGATCACGTGGACCTCATGACCCTCGGCCGCGAAATGCGTGACCCACTTCTGGGTATGAGGGCTCTTGGCATCCGCCAGGTAGCAGATCCTCATCTGCCTCCTCCCCGCTCCGCCTCCATGATGCCGGATGATATCGCCGCAGCCCGGTCGCGCCAGGTGTTACGGCTGGCCAGATCGACGCGACGCCTGACCAGCCCGTCGTCTGTCTCAGCTATCGCCGTCCCGATCATCGCCACCATCTCGCTCCTGTCCCCCGCCACATAGACCAGCTCATGCAACCCGTCCAGAGCGCGGATAGACGGCGCCAGCACCGGTTTCCCGGCTGCCAGGTACTCGTAGAGCTTTGTCGGCGAGATGCTTTTGACAAAATCATTCAGCTGGTAGGGAATTAAACATAAATCGAAAGAATTTACAAAACCGGGCAATTCGGTCCGCGGCCGGTTTCCGAGGAAATGGATGTTGTCGAGCGCTTCCAGCTGCGGGAAAGCCTTCCGCGCCGGACCCAACAGCACGAATTCGTACTCCGGGTAGCGCGCTGCCGCCTCCGCCAGAAACGCCTCGTCGATGCGGCCGTCGAGCACGCCACTGAAGCCGATGACCGGCCCCTTTAGCCGGCTGATCTCCTCTGGCGGCGGCGCGCCTGTGGCCAGCGGCCGGTTATAGGCGTCGAAGTCGACGCCGTTGGGGACGTTGATGATGCGGCGGGCGCGGCCGCTCTTGGCTTCCATCACCTGCTCCGAACAGGTTACGACCAGGTCCGCGACGGCAAGCAGCCGGTCCTCCTGCGCCGCGATCAGCGCCTTCCTTCCCCAGCCAACGCTGAGAAATTCGTCGATGCAGTGATAGAGCACAAAGCTCTCGCCGAACTTGCCCGCGAGCTCCACCGCCGTGGGCAGATAGATCCACAGGATCGGGTCTTTAAGCCCCAGCCGGCGCGAAGCCCGCTGGGTCCACTCCAGCACCAGCCGCTGGCTGGCTCTGTTGATCAGGTCGATGGTCCGTTTAAAAGGCGGCGCCGGCGGACAGCTGGTGATCCAGAGGCCCTCGTCCTCCTGCCGCAGGCCCCGGGTGAAGGCGTAGAGCTTCGGCCATCTTTCCGGTGTCCGGAAGGGCAGATAAGAGAGAGGCGGCTCGACATAGAGGACGCGATTCTGGCGCGCCAGGATGCTCATGATCTGCTGATGCGTGATCCAGGGAGAGTCCCAGTAGCCCGGCGCGATGCAGATGATGTCGCGGCCTTCCAGCAGCGGCAATGTACTCCCGGACATGTTCCCGGGCATGTTCTCAAACATTTTTTCAGGCACAGGCGCCACCGCCGATCTCCTCATAAATCTCGTGGAAGCCGGCAGCCGCGGCGCTCCAGGAAAAGTCCGCGGCGCGGACAGGCCCCCGCCCGCCGAGCTCCTGGGCCAGAGCGGGATCGTCCAGCAGTGCACCGATGCCGGCGGCAATGGAGAGGGTGTCCAGAGGATCGACCAGGACGCCGCGACCGTCAGCGACCTCGGCCATGGCCGAGCCACGTGAGGTGACCACAGCGACACCCATCGCCATCGCCTCCAGAACAGGCAGGCCGAATCCTTCATAAGTAGATGGATAAATGGCGGCAAGCGCACCGCGGTAAAGCGCCGGCATCTCGTGGGCGGGCAAGTAGCCGGTGAACGCCACCCTGTCCGCCAGCCCGCGGGATTCCACATAAGCCTTCAGCGCCCGGCCGACCTCGGCCAGCTCGCCGGTGATCAACAGCCGCGCGTCCGACCCGGTGGCATCGGCCGCCAGCGCGTAAGCATCGATCATGCGCCTGAGATTCTTGCGCATGCCGAGGCCGCCGGCATAAAGCAGATAGCCGGCCAGCGGCGGAACATCCAGTAATCCGCCGGCTGCGCCGGATAACGGTGCGCCGCCGGCTTCACCGCCCACGGCACATCCAAACTGCGGCGAGAGCCCGTTGGCGATGACCCGGATATCCCCGGCGGGGATGCCGAGGCAGCACGCGATCTCGCCGCGCGAGAACTCGGAAACGGTGACGATCGCCGCCGCGCGCCGCGCCAGCAGGCGAATGAGCCCGTTGTGATAAAACCTCGTCCAGGACGAGTGGTGCGCTCCGGCCCGGAACGTATCAAGGTCATGGATCGTGAGGATGAACGGCGCCCGCGCCAGCGCCGGCTCCAGATAATAAGGGAAATGCATTATGTCAAGTTCATGCCTGTTTATCAGCCGGGCCATGTCGAACTGCTGTCCGGCTACCGCCCCGGCGCGGCCGGCGCCGATGAGCCTGACCGGCGCCGGCACCAGGCTGACGCCGTCAACGACCGCGAGCGGCTTCAGGTCACCGCCAGTATCGCCGAAAACGACAAACTCGTCCCCGTCGTTCTCGCGGATGAGCGCCTCCAGCAGCCACAGGCAGTAATTGCCCAGACCGGTGCGGCGTGCGGTCACAAAGCGAGCGTCAAAGCCGATCCTCATGACCGGGTCTCCGCCAGCGCCAGCAGCCCCGCTTCAATCAGCGGGCGGCAATCAGTGTCGAAGAACGAATCCACTCAGGCTCCCCGTTCACGCGCCGGCCGGACGACGCTGTACAGAAATCCGAGGTCTGATCTTCCCAGCGCGCGCGACAGGATCAGGGTCAGCAGATAGATCGCGGCGCCCATGACGATCAGCACCGCCAGCGGCAGCCCCCGGAGCAATTCCAGCGCCAGCACCATCACCAGCGAGGCGGCCACCGGGCGGTAAAGGAATGAAAACACTCCCAGTGAGCCGATATGGCGCCGGAAGAAATACAGGAACAGCAGCGTCGTCACCGACTCGGTCGCGACCGTGGATATGCTGGTCCCGACGGCTCCCAGCGGCGGAATCAGGATGATGTTCGCGCCGACATTGACGACGATCCCGGCTCCTGTCACCAGAACACTGATCAATTGCCTGTCAAACGAATTGAGTGCGACAGGGCAGATGCCGTTAATGAATACCATCACGATCGACCAGATAATGATCTGCAGCAGCAGCACAGAATCCAGGTAGGCGTCCCCGAAAAGAAACGGTATGATCCGCGGCGCCAGGATAGTAGTGCCGAAACCGATCGGCGTTCCCAGCATGACCATGTACCGCAACGTCCGGCGGGAAGCGGCCAGAACCGGAGCCCTGCCGGACGCGGAGAGCCGGGACAGGCTGGGAAAGACCGCGCCCGTGAAAGCTGCCGGCACGAACATCAGCGACTCCATCAGGCGGTAGGCCACGGCGTAGGTCCCGACCGCATTCTCCCCTTTCATCGCGGCCAGCATGATGAAATCGATCTTGAAATAGATCAGAAAGAACAGCGTGTAAAACATGAACGGCAGGGAGCTGCGCGCCATTGAAAGCATCAACCTGATGTTCGGTCGCGCCCAGACGCGGCCTACGCGCAGCCGCACCAGGACGTAAACCAGCACAATCGACAGGACATAGGCAGCCAGATAGGCCCATGCCAGCGCCACCAGGCCGTGGCCGCCCAGAAGCACCCCCAGGATCAGCAGCAGGCGGATAAGTTCGAAAGCGATGTTGCCTGCCGCCACCGCCGCCATCCGTTCGATGCCCATAAAGACCACCAGCAGGGTGTGGAAAATTCCGGTCGGCAGGATCGTCAGGGTGAACAGCAGGAAGATCGATCTGCCGGTGCCGCCCGTGGTGCTGGAAAAGAGCACGGCGGCGGTCACGGCCAGGATGAGGCTCGATAATACGATTTTGATCATGGCCGCGTTGGCGATGAATCTGCCGATGTTGCGACGATCGCGCGCGATCTCGCGGATCGACAGTTGATCCAGGCCCAGTTCGGCGGGGATGTCCAGCATGCTGGTCACGGCCAGCGCCAGGGAGTAGATGCCGAAATCGCTGACCTTGAGATAACGGGCCAGCAGGATGACAATAACGAAACTGGAAAGTTTTATCAAAATCTGGGAACCCAGCAGGAAAGCCGAATTGTGTGCTGCCCTGACCGCGCCGGCAGAAGGCTGGCTATCCGCAACCATACTCATGCGGGTTTGCGAGCGAAGGCGACCAGGCAGTTGCCGCGACCTGCATATCCGGAAGCATAGGCTACCAGGGCTCCCACCGGTTTCCAGAAAAGCCTTTGCCTGACCGGTTTGCGGCCGGTGCGCCGGCGCCAGACGTCCAGATCGAGCATGAAGTTCCCGGGGACGAAGTCGCATCTGATCCTGTCGACCGTCAAGCCTGACTTTGACAGGATCTGCCTGAGCGTCGCCGCGTTGAAATGGTAAAGATGCCGCGGCGCCTCCCAGGCAAACCACTCGGAGCCGAAAAAGCGGATCTCCAGGCTGTCGGCGTTCGGCACCCTCACCACGACGAGGCCGCCGGGCGCCAGCAGGCGGTACGTCTCCCGCAGGATCGCCGCCGGATCCGACATGTGCTCGAGTGTGTTGCTGAAACAGATGACATCGAAACTCGCCGGCTCCAGCTGCGCTGACAGCAGGTCGCCGGTGAACACATCGATGCCATGCACTTCACGCGCGTGCTTCGCTCCGTATTCGCTGGGCTCGACGCCGCTGACGCGCCAGCCCAGGTCGCGGAAGGCTGCCAGCGCCTCACCGGTGCCGCAGCCGACATCGAGGAGCCGGCCGCCGCTGACGAAGGGGATCAGATTCGTGTCCCTGCCGATCAGCCAGAAAAGCAGCTTCTCCAGCGACAGCAGCGGCCGCGAGCTTGTCCAGGCGGGACCGCTTTCCCCCGGGTAACCGTAAACACCATGCCGCAGGGCGGATTCGGCTGCCTGATAAAGCCGCCGCGCCAGCCTTGCCTGACTTGCGGCGGGAGCCGCCGGATAGTACTCCTGACCGTAATAACGGTACAGCTGTTCGTCCGGCGGCCGCGGATCGACATAGATCAGGCCGCAGCTGCCGCACTTTACCAACTGGAAACTCTTGCCATCGCCGCCCAGGTGGTCGATTACCTCCCGCTGCGGCGTCCGCGCTGTCGCGCCGCACAGATTGCAGCGCTCGACCGGCACCAGGCCGGCATCTTCAGTCAAGGCTTCTGGTGTCATGACCCCATGCACTGATCTTCTCCCTGAGTTCCTTTAGCTCCCCGGCGAACCCCAGTTCAGCCAGCAACGCTCCCAGCCTGTGGAAATAGGTATGCTCCGCCAGGACCCGCTGCCTGGCTTTCTCGATGAACGGCGCGCGCTCTGCCGGATGCCTGACAAAATAATCCACCTTGTCAGCCATGTCTTCCGGCGACTTGGCCACCATGATCTCGTCCTCTTTGAAATAACCCTCGCCATGTATGCAGGCCACCGGATCGCTGATGGTGAAGCCATCGGCCAGCGGCACCTTGAAAAGGCGCTCGGTCACCTCGTAGCCGTAGATGCGCGCATGCGGCTCATGGACGCACGGCGTGACCGTCGCGGAGCGGTAAAGCCGGTTCAGCGACCCGTCGGGGATGCTGTCGCCGCGGCTGACCTCTTCCGGCCAGCCCGGGCCGTAGATGATTGTATTGTAGGCACCAGCATAGCTCAGGAGATAGTCCCTGAGGCCCGGCGCCTTGTTCGGCCACCAGCCGCCCACAAAACCGACATCACATGCAAACTCGTCATCAAAACCTTCGTCACGGTGACGGATGGTGTCGCCGGCCAGCGGCAGCGAGAGCACCCGCCTGCTTTCCTTAAGGCTCCAGTTGCGCCAGCCCCGCTCGATGCCGGCCGGCGAAGTATGGTGGAACAGGAGCTCCGGATCCAGCTTCCTGATCCAGCGGACATCGCGCCATTTCGTCCGGTATCCCTGACGGGCATTCTCCGGATAAGCCCAGGGACTGGCCCACTGGTCTACGGTGGCGGCCACCACCGTCTCCTTGCGCCTGATGCGCGAAGGGATCTGGTGGCGAAAGCGCACATCCGTGATAAAAAGATCCGGCTGGAACTCTTCAAAGGTCTTTTCCGGCTGGCTTCCATCCCATAACAGCATCTCCCAGCCCAGGGCCTCCACCGCGTTCTTCCGTCCCTGAACGATGTAATAACCGGCGCCGCCGCGGCAATCGTTGTGGATTATCCGCATTGTTTCTGCGCCCCTTGGTCATGATTGCAGGTCCCTGCCGACGTCATCAGGCAGATCCATGTTTGCTTCTGCGTCCTTTGGCCATGATCGCAGGTCCTTGCCAAGGTCATGAAGCTGATCCATGTTCGCTATTCGGTTTCCTGAAGCTGACCGCGATATGCATCGAGTCATCCAGCCGGCCAAACCATTGTTCCCAGGTACTGTGAAATATGCCGACCACGAATCCGAGCAGGAAACGTGAGACCAGGGTGGAGCAGAGCATGTTGGCGCTTCGCAGCCGGCGGCGCAATCGCGGATCCACACCGGCATACTCGTTGTTGAAATATTGCTGGTAATACCAGGGGGGCACAGCCGCGGCATCCATCTTGACGACTTTTTCCAGTTGGAATCCCTGCTGTTCGAATCTGGTGATGGCGGCGCTGGCGACTTCCATGTCTATGTGGCCGTATCTGTCAAGAAAATACTTGCGGTAAAACTCCGCGACGGCTCTTTCTTTTTCATTATTTGCAAGATGCCCGAATACATGGGAGCTTAAAACACAATCGAAGCATTCATTTACAAAAGGAAGATCTGTCGCCAGGCCCTGCACCGCCGAGTCATATTTCTTGCCGGCCTTCTGGGCAGCAGAGAGGCAAAGATCGATGCCGACTATCGGCCCGAACTGCCTGTAAGCGCGATTGCCGGTCCAGCAGCCCAGATCGAGCGTGAGTGAATCCGGCTCGACTTGATCTTCAAAGTAACGACGTTCACGAAAAGACCAGTAGCGCAAATGACTGTAGAGAAAATGGCGGCCGGGCGGCAGCGCCTCGAATGGGCGGTCATCGCACCAAAATGAATCGTAGTCCCTGTATACGGTCTGTCCGGGCGCAAAAACCGGAACACCCGCGTCGACCGCAAATTCGATATCGCAGGCCTGACATCGCAGTTTCCCGTCCAGGGCAAGCGGCGTTTTGCAGGCAGGGCATGCATAAGGCGCTACCGCCGCTTTTCGCGGCGGCGCCGAACCGCGCTCTTCCGGTTTGCCGGTCAGCCCAGGCACGCCGCCGCCTCCCGCCAGAAGACAGCCGCCGCATCTGTCCTGCGGCCGCCAAGGAACCCATCGATAAAGCCGAGCGCGCCCACATTCTCGTTCATGATCAGATGACAGCCGCACAGCGCCGCCTCGATGACGACGCGGCCGCATGGTTCCGGCCATCGCGGCAAGAAAGCGAAATTCCGGGCGCGGTTCATGTAGGCCGGGATCTCGTTGTAAGGCAGCTGCCCCAGCCAGTCGCCGAAACCGGGGGGCCTTCCCGAAGGGGAGGGGCCTATCAGGGTGATGTCGTCCCCGAACCGCTCCCTGAGCGCGCCCAGACCCTTGGCGTCGCTCAAGGCGCCAACATAAAGGTTGTTTATGTCACGCTCATTCCCATGGTCAACGAAGGCCGCGCTATCGACCGTCGGCGGTGTCTCCAGGAAAGCGCCGACAGCATCCGTTCCGAGGATGCTGGCGACGGTCCGCCGGTGCAGTCCGGAGACGAACACGTTCAGGCGAGCGTTTTCATACATGCGCCGCGTCCTGGCGGCCAGGCAGCCTCTGCGTCTGAGCAGGCGGCGTGCCTGCGTTCGCAGCGAACGCTTGTGCAGGCATGCCCTGCCGTCGCTGTCGCCGCCGCAAGGCAGATAGGGAAGGTCGCACAAGTCGACATAGGCGTTGTCGAGATGGAGATAAACCGCACCATCGATGACGCTATCGACAAGGGCCGGATCGAGCCGGGTGCGGGCCGACGGCTGGTTATGAACGTCAGCCAGGATGACCAGGTCGGGCCGGTCGAACAGGTCGGTCACCGGTTCGGGATATGCGGCGGTCACCCTGATCTGGTGACCATGGCGCCGGCCGGCCTCTATCAGGCTGCGATTCATCATCTCGCCCCCGCCGCCACTGCGGAACGGATCGATCTGTGAGATGAAATTTATCCTCAGCGGTTCGCCGTCCATGCTCCCCTCACATGCTGTTTTGTTCGAGGATCGACACAAGGACTTCGGCCACCTGTCTGGCCTGGCTGTCCGTCAGTGACGGATAAAGCGGCAGCGAAAGGACACGGTCTGACATCTCGTCGGCGACCGGGAAATCGCTGGGGCTGAGGCTGTACCGCTCCCGGAAATAGGGATGCCGGTGCAAGGCGTGGAAGTGGACGGACACGCCAATGTTGCAGTTTTCCATGGCGCCGGCGACGGCGTCCCGATCCAGCCGCAGGCGATCCAGCCGCAGGCGCACGACATAGAGATGATACGCGTTTTCACTTCCATCCTGAGGGCTGGGCAGCTCGACGAAGGGGCATCCCGCCAGCTCGCGGCCGTAGAGCGCCGCCAGCTCCGCCCGCCTCGCCTGCATCGCGCCGCAGCGCTTCAGTTGCTCGACGCCCAGGGCAGCCTGCAGATCGAACATGTTGTACTTGAAGCCCGGTTCCTGGACTTCATAGTAGGCATGCCCGCGGCGGCCGTACCGCTGCCAGGAATCCGCGCTCATGCCGTGCAGGCTGAGGACCCGGGCGCGGGCAGCCAGCGCGTCGTCTTCAGTGGTGAGCATGCCGCCTTCGCCGGTGGTTATGTTCTTGGTGGCATAAAAACTGAATGCGGTGAAGTCAGACAGCGAGCCGACCTGATGCTGACCGAAACTGGCGCCGAGAGCGTGAGCAGCGTCCTCGATCACAGCCAGGCCGTTTTCGCGGGCCAGCCCGCTGATCGCGTCCATGTCGCAGGGGCGGCCGCCGAAGTGCACGGGCAGCAGGGCCCGGGTCCGGCGGTTGATGCATCCTCTGGCTTGCGCCGGGTCGAGGTTCAGGCTGTCCGGAGCGATGTCGGCAAACGCCACCCGGGCCCCCGTATGTTCGATCGCATTGGCTGTAGCGGCGAACGTGAAGGGGGTGGTGACGACCTCATCGCCGGGTCCGACGCCGGCGCACAGCAGGGCCAGATGCAGCGCCGCGGTGCACGAGTTCACTGCGACCGCATGGCGCGCGCCCACATAGTCAGCAAACAGCTGCTCGAATTCGGCAGTCTTCTGCCCGCGTGTCAACCAGCCGGACCGGAGTACTTCGATCAACGCCTGCTCCTCGGCGGCTCCCAGGGTGGGCCGGTGGAAGGGGATGTAGCTCTCGGCTCCCCGCGGGATTTTCCCGGTCCCCGGAACGTCTTTATTCGATTTCATTATTTCTCACGTCCGGAATATTTGATTTCCCTTGCAGGCTCGCCAGGACCACGGGAGTGGCCACCGCCAGCCCGATGAAGTAGGTACCCTCCATATTGCTGATCCGGTTCAGAAGCGTAGACATAAGCAGTAACGCCAGCAGCGCCATGGACATGCCGACGCCGGTGCTGGCCAGCAACCCATCATCACTGCGCTGGGCAAGTGATACGGATTTCCATATCGTCAAAAACATTGCCAGCAGGAAGAGTGCCAGACCGATGATCCCGCTCTTGAGGATCAGGAAAAGATAGCCATCATGCGACCAGTTGGTGATCAGCAATCCCCTGTAATCGACATAGGAATACTCAGAACCCAGACCGCTCCCAAGCACGATGTGATGCCTGGCAACTGCCAGCAATGCGTCGCCTTCCATGATGCGATAATCCATTGTTCCGCTGCCTTCGGAAGGATTGAATGAAAAGCGCCGCTGGATGATGTCAAAGAAAGAGTTGTTGTAGGAATTATAGTAAAAGGCGGAAACAAGAAGCAGCGTCAGTATCAAGCCTGCCAGGGCAATAAGCCCGGTCCTGAGCGACTTCAGGCCCTTGGCTTTTAGTCCCAGCACCAGCGTCAATAATGCAGCAATTGCGGCCGCTGCCCAGTTGCTGCGCGACAAACCGAGCAGCACCCCGGCACATATCGGAATGGCGGCCGCCGCCAGGAAAAAATTTGTCAATCGATTCCGAACGTATACGGCGAGCGCTACGAGTATCGGTATCGCCACCACAAACAGGGTATCTGCTCCAAGCAGGATTATTCGTGTGCCCTCCAGTTGCTGGCTGGAGATATCGACGGTTTGAAAAAGGCTCATATCAGCGGCTAAACTACCGATCAGGGCAATGGCGATAGCCTTCACGCCCGCCAGGGAGATGGCAATCATGAACATTATCAGCAACGCGCGCAGGTCGTTACGAGTACGCAGTTCGGTGACGGCCAGGAAATAGGCCAGGAAGATATACAGCAGAACATGAAGTTCGTTGCGGATCACAGCGGTCTCATTGCCGTAATAAACCCCGAGCAGGGTGGCGAGGCCCACAAGCACGAGCAATAGCGCAGCGGCCTTATTGGGAACCGGAAAGCGGCGGCTGCCATGTGCGATCCGGACCACAGTGGGAAGCACGGCCGGCAGTAGCAGCAGGTCAGCCCAGTTTAACGATACCCCTGCGACCGAGTAACCGGTTGACATGCTGATGCCAAGATCGGCGAATATCAGCAGCGGCAGGCCGACAGCGAACCAGGGGTAACGTGCGGACACCGCCCCGATGCATATCAGCAACGCCACGACCACTGCTACCAGCTGCACCTTCTCGCTATAGCCAAGCGCCAGGCCCGTAGTTCCCAGCAACGCCATCAACAGCGCCAGCAGCAACAGCCGCCGCGGCGGACTATCGGCAGCCATCATCCCCGGGCCAGCCATCACATCACCGCGCCGGGAAGCCCGCCAGCGGCATCAGTCTGCGCCGGCCGCGCCAGCTTCGGCGCGATCTCCACGACGGCGATGGCCAACCCGATGAAGAAGGCGCCTTCAAAATGGGACAGGCGGTTGACAGTCACCGATGTGATTATCAGCAGCGGCAGCGACAGGCCGACGCCCAGCAAGGCCACGCTGGTCAGCGGATCGCGCGAGGCGAGATAGCCCCTGACGGCCCTCCACGTGGTCAAAATCAGCGGAAAAGCGAAAAGGATGAGCCCCAGTACACCGGATTTATAAAAAACTTCGAGGGCGATGTCATGGCCGTCGCGCGTAGTGATCGGATAAAGGTCATCGAGGTACTCGAGGTGCACTGAGGCCCCCAGGCCAGAACCCAGGAACAGGTGTTGCTGCGCCGCCTGGAGAAACGCCGCCGCTTCTTTCCCGCGATAATCGACGTTCTCGCTGACGGCGACCTCATTGTCAAACCTGAGCCGCGTCAGCAAAACCTGCCTGAAGTCCGTCTCGGTCGTGCCGCGGGTCGCCAGAACCACGAGAAGGATTTCGGCCACGACCATCGCGATGGTGACAACCGCCGTGAAAGTCACGGCGCGCATGCCCGCCTTGACCGCGCCCAGACCCAGCACCAGTACAAAAGCGGTCAACGCACCAAGCCAGTACGTGCGGGTGAGGCTGGCCAGCAGTCCGAACAGGACAAAAGAGGAGCCGGACAGCAGGAAGAAAGTGGCCCGGCATCGAGGCGCAAACAACGCTGCAGCCGCCAGCAGCGGCACTGCGAGCATGAACATCGTATCCGCGCCACAAAGGCGCGTACGCTCGCCTCCGACACTGTTGCTGATGTCGGTCCAGGCCTGCCAGGCGGAAGAGACGCCTGAATGGGAGTGGACGACAACAAAAGATATGAGCATCGCCTTTGTCCCCGCAAGTGCGATGGAAACGATGATCGCCACCAGCATCAGCCAGAGCGACCGCCTCGTCCTGATCTCTGCCGCAACCCAGAAATAAGCCAGCGGCAGCAACATCAACACATGCAGCTCGTTGCGCACCAGCGCGAGCGGGTTGTGATAGATTAAACCTATTAACGTCAGTAATATCAACCAAGCTGCCAGCATCGATATGGCAAGGCCGGGCCGCGGCACCGGTCTGCTGCGGGTAGCGACGCGCCAAAGCAGAATCATGAGGGAAGGCAGGATGATGATGTCCGCAGCGTTGACGTCGATGCCAGCCAGGTGCAGCCCGGAAGCCAGGTCTGTGCCGACGAGATTGAACACCAGCATGGGCAGCGCCGCTGAGAACCAGGGATAGCGCGCGGAAACCACCGCCGCGCCCAGACTTGCCATCAGCAGCAGGAAAAAAAGAGGTGACAGCCAGCCGGCGGCCAGCAGCAGCCCTGCCGCCAGCGGCGCCACCGGGGACAGCCGCCAGAAATTCGACAGTTCAGCGAATCTGCCTGCCGAAGCAGATACGGCCGTGTTAACGCTCATCTTTCCTTCCAGACGCCTGAATGACTGCCGCCGCCACACGTTGCACCTGACCCGGATCCAGCTCCGGACCCACTGGCAATGACAGAACTTCGCGGCAGGCCGCTTCCGCGGCCGGGAAATCGCCGGGACGGTAACCGAGCCCGGCGAATGCCGGCTGCAAATGCAGCGGCAGCGGATAATAGACCGCGTTGCCTATCCCCATCGCATCGAGCTGCTGTTTGATAGCGTCGCGCTTGCGGAGCCGCACCGTGTACTGGTGGTACACATGCGAGCCGCTGCTGCCATCGCCCACGCCGGGCGGACGCACGGTTTCGACCCCGGCCAGCAGCGAGTCATACAGCTGCGCGTTCCGCCATCTGAGCGCGTTCCAATCATCCAGCCGCGCCAGCTTGACGCGCAGCAATGCCGCTTGCAGGGCGTCCAGCCGGCTGTTGATCCCGAGCTCTTCCGAGTGATACTTGCGGGTGCTGCCGTGAGCGCGCAGCGATCTGAGCCTGGCAGCGGTCTCGTCGCTCGCGGTCAGCACCATGCCTCCGTCACCAAGACAGCCGAGATTCTTGCTGGGGAAGAAACTGAGGGCCCCGGCATCGCCGATACTCCCTGCTTTTCTGCCGCCGGTTACAGCGCCGAGCGCCTGGGCCGTATCTTCGATCACCGCCAGCCCTCGCCTGGTTGCGATCGCCGCCAGCCTCTTCATGTCGGCCGGCAGGCCGAAAAGGTGCACAGGGATAATCGCCCGCGTCCTTTCGGTGATTGCGTCCGTGACCGCGTCCGGAGAAATGTTGAAACTGGCAGGATCAATGTCGGCGAACACCGGCTTCGCCCCCGCCTGGGCGATGCATTCAGCCGTGGCGATAAAAGAGAAGGGGGTGGTGATCACCTCGTCTCCGGGCCCGATGCCGAGCGCCCGCAGGCTGAGATAAAGGGCGTCGCTGCCCGAGGCCACC
>JAJYLK010000129.1 GCA_021787775.1 Actinomycetes bacterium
GCCGTCGCCGGCGGCATAAAGGCCGCCGATCGCTGTCTCCAGATCGGAGCTGAGCTCCAGCCGCGCCGAGTAGAATTTGACCTCGACGCCGTAGAGCAGCGTATCGCGCGAGTTGATGCCGGGCACCAGCTGGTCCAGCGCCTCCACCATCTCAAGGATGTCGCGCAGATGGCGGAAGGGCAGCACGAAGGAAAGATCCCCGGGGGTGCATTTCTTCAGCGTCGGCTTCACAGCGCTGCGCGCCAGCCGCTCAGGCGTCGTCCGCTGGCCGATCTGCAGGTCGCCCAGCCGCTGGATGATGATTTCTTCGCCCAGCAGATTAGCCAGGCGGGCGATGGAGCGCCCGTAGGCGAGCGGCTCCTTGAACGGCTCGGTGAAGCGCGTGCTGACCAGCAACGCAAAATTGGTATAACCGGACTGGCGGTCGCTGTAGCTGTGTCCGTTGACGGTGATCAAGTCGCCGTAGGCTTCCTTGGAGACGAAGCCCTCCGGGTTCATGCAGAAGGTGCGGACCTGATCCTCGAAGGTGCGGGAATAATGCAGCAGTTTGGCTTCGTAAAGCACTTCCGTCAGCGGCGCCATCACGATCGATGGCACCTCGACCCGCACACCGATGTCAACCGCGTTGTTGGACGTCGGGATGCCCAGGCGCTCGGCCTCCTCCACCAGCCACGCCGAGCCCTCGCGCCCGGGAGCGGCGATCACGGCCCTGGCGCCGATGCGCGTGCCGTCCCGCAGCTCCACCCCCGTCACCTTGCCGTTCCGCGCCGTGATCTTCCGCACCACGGTGCGCGTGGCGACTTCGATCTTGCCGCCGACGTCCTCGCGCATCGCCTGCAGCACCAGCGGGCAGCGGTCGGTGCCCATATGACGGATAGGATCATCTATCAATTTAAGTCCGGCCAGCATCGCCCGCTGCCGGATCTCGTCTATGCGGTCCTGGTCGCTGCCGTGCACGGTCGTGGGAGCGCCGTATTCCACCCAGATGCCGTCGACGTAGGAGATCAGCCGTTCGAGGCTGTCACGGCCGACATAATCCGACAGCCAGCCGCCGACATCCGGAGACAGGGTGAGTTTGCCGTCGCTGAAGGCGCCGGCGCCGCCCCAGCCGCAGGTGATTGAACACGGCCGGCAGCCGACCTCGCAGCCGACCAGGCCCTCGCCCCGCATCGGACAGTTGCGTTTGGGCATGTCGAAGCCCTTCTCCAGCAGGAGAACGCTCCAGCTGTTCTTGCGGGTGAGCTCCAGCGCCGCGAAGATGCCCGCGGGCCCGGCGCCGATGATGATGACGTCGTAGCTTTCCTCGCTGATTTTCTTGCGCGAAGTCACTGAAGAATATTATCGGGGGCGGCGAGGCGGCGGCAATGTCAGGCCACGGCTTACTCAGCCGCAGCTTCGCGCTTGCCGCAGATGCCGCTCTTGTAGCACAGCGCAGCCGCGCCGGCGATGACGATGGTGATCAGCATGACTTTCTTTTTCATGATCTCGCTTCGCTTTCTCTTTGCTTGCAGATGCCAGTCTTCAGATCCCGCGGCGCAACGAGGCGCCAGTGAACTGCATCGGCGCATCCCGCGGGATGATTTAATCGGCGGCGCCGCCCGGGCGCGGCCGTCAGTTTCAACCCAGCAGCACCAGGACCGCCGCCAGCGGCGCCATCCCGGCGAGCCACAGCCAGCCGCGGCGCGGCTTTTCCGTTTCCATCCGCATGGCTTCCTATCCTTTCAGATCGGAGATGAGTTCGTCGACCGGCATGGCCGGCATCGTGTGCAGCCGCACGGAGCCCCGTGAACCGATCTCGACTGACATCCTGGCAATCGTGTCGTTATCCGGAGCCTCGAGGATATTGACGAAATCATAGCTGCCAAGCACCGCATACTGCGCCAGCACCTTGATCCCCATCGCCTCCAGGTCGCTGTTGACCTCCTGGATGCGCTCGGGTTTGTGCTTCAGCGTCTTGCTGCCTTCCTCGGTAAGCCTGCTAAGCGCTACATAGACCGGCATGTCTGCTCCTTTCCGTGGTTCCCGGCGGCGAAGGCTGCCGCATGATCACAGAAGGATAAGTTACCCGCTGGCAGGAGTTGCTAACCCGCCCGCGGGTTTCCCCCCAACCACCGGGGCAGAGCCGCCCCAGGAAATGCTGCTGGCCCCCGCACCAGGATTTTCCTGGTTTCGCGGCGGCCGATGCGGGAAAAGAAGTGATATCGCCACTAAAGCCTGGAAACAGCCGGAAAGGGAGAGGAAGCCATGGAAGTCAGATGGGAGAGAGATTTTGACGCGGCGCTGTCACGCGCCAAGGCGGAAGGCAAGCTGGTGCTGCTGGATTTTTTCAATCCCGGATGAATCGGCTGCCAGCAGATGGGTGCGGTCACGTACTCAAACGATGAGGTCGCCGGCATTCTCAACCAGGAGGTGGTTCCCGTCCAGCTTCCCTACGACGCCAAGCCGCAGTCGCGCGACTACAACGTCAAATGGACGCCGGCGCTGTTCGTCATCGACGGCGGAGGCCTGGAGCATCACAGCTCGGTGGGTTTCCTGCCGCCGGAGGAATTCGTTCCCTTCCTTATTCTGGGAATGGGCAAGGCTTACTTCGACAAGGAACAGCTCGAGGACGCGATCGGCCAGTTGCAGCGGGTGATCGATGGCTATCCGGATAGCATGGCGGCGCCGGAGGCGGTCTATCTGCGCGGCGTCTGCCGGTACAAGACCGCGCACTCGGTAGACGGCCTGGTGGATGCCTACGAACTGCTTCAGGCGAATTATCCGTCCAGCGAATGGGCCCGCCGCGCGGAGCCGTACCGGCTGCTGAAGAACGTGACGTAGCGGCTGCCGGCCGGCCGGGTAGATATCAGAGATGCACCGGCGACACCGGCAGCACGACCATGAGCATCAGCATCAGCAGGACGAAAGACGCCAGCGGCGTGCCGATGGCCCAGCGGCGGTTGCGCGGTGTCAGCTGCGGAAAATAGCGGTTGAGCACCGGCAGGAGCACGAACGGCTGTGAGCAGTAAAGCGCCAGCGGGAAGATCCAGAAAACAAGCCAGAACAGGCCTGAGGTAGCCGTGACGACGTGCCCCGAAATCAGGCCGGGCACCGGTGAGAGCATGTAACCCTCGCCGACCAGTATCAGGGCGAAGCCCCAGACCAGGCTGAGCAGAATGCGCGTCTGCCGGGCGATTTTCAGTTCCTTGATCTCGGTGCTCATAACCTTCCCTCTTCTGTCTTTCAAATGATTTTCCGGATTACAGGTGCAAATACTTTAGCAAAGACATGGCCGTTGTGCTCTGGCGGCGCGGACTGAGGCCACCGCCGGCGCGGCTCAAATCTCCCGCCGCCCCAGGATCGCCCGGCTGACGGTCGCCTCGTCGGCATACTCCAGATCGGCGCCGACCGGCAGGCCGCTGGCGAGCCGGGTCACCTTGACCTTGCCACGCAGTTCGTCGGCGATGAACATCGCCGTCGATTCGCCGGTGGTATTGGGATTGGTGGCGATGATGACCTCCTCGACGCCGCCGGCCGCGACGCGCCCGGCCAGCTCGTGGATGCGCAGGTGCTCGGGGTCGACACCGTCCAGCGGCGACAGCGCCCCGCCCAGCACGTGATAAAGGCCGCGGTACTCTCCGCCCTTCTCGATGGGAATGATATCGCTGGGCTCCTCCACGACGCAGATGAGCGACGCGTCCCGGCGGGCATCGCGGCAGAAGACGCAGAGGTCATCGTCGGTGAAATTGAAGCACTGGTTGCAAAAGCTGATCCTGTCTTTGACATCTACGATTGCCTGTGACAGAGCGGCCGCCTGCTGGCGCGGCTGGCGCAGCATATAGAAGGCGATCCGCTGCGCGGAGCGCCGGCCGATGCCGGGCAGCCGGGCAAGCTCGGTTATCAGCTGTTCTACGGGAGTGGGAAACATCCGGGAAACGGCGGGGCCGTACTACATCAATCCGGGGATGTTGAGCCCGCCGGTGAGCCCGCCCAGCTTCTTCGAAGCCATCTCCTGCGCCGAGCGGAGCGCCTCATTGGTAGCCGCCAGGACCATGTCCTCCAGCATCTCCACGTCGTCGGGGTCGACCGCGCCGGGGTCGATCTTGATGGAGACGACCTGCAGATCGCCGGTCACCCTGACGCTGACCATGCCGCCGCCGGCGCTGGCCTCGACCTCTTCGTGCGCCAGCTCCTCCTGCGCCTTGGCCATCTGCTTCTGCATCTCCTGGACCTGCTTCATCATCTTGCCCATGTTCATGTTCTGCATCATATCCTCCTCTATATCTCTTCCGCCCCGAGTTCCTCCTTGATCATGGCGATGACCTCTTCG
>JAJYLK010000130.1 GCA_021787775.1 Actinomycetes bacterium
CGAGCCCGCGTCCGCCGTCACATGGTAGGCCTTCAGCTCGAAGATATCGCTCAGCTCGCGCAGATCCTCGCTGACCAGATGCTCCAGGTCGACCGCGGTCACCTGCTTCTTCCGGTCCGCGATCTTCTTGAAGTGCACAAACGCCTGGTTCAGTTCGTCGTCCGACAGTTTGAAGCCCAGCTCTTCCATGGCGCTCTTCAGTGCGTGACGTCCCGAGTGCTTGCCCAGGACGATGTCACTCTGGCCGCGGCCGACACTGGCCGCATTCATGATCTCGTAGGTGGTGCGCTCCTTCAGCACGCCGTCCTGATGGATGCCCGACTCGTGGGCAAAAGCGTTCTTGCCGACGATCGCCTTGTTCGGCTGCACGTCGTAACCAGTCAACTGGCTTACCAGGCGGCTGGTGCGGGAGATCTCCGTCGTCTTCACCCCGGTCACCCGCTCCAGCGCGGCGCGGCGCGTCTCCAGAATCATCACCACCTCCTCCAGCGAGGCGTTGCCGGCACGCTCTCCCAGGCCATTGATGGCGCACTCGATCTGTGTGGCGCCGGCCTCTACCGCCGCCAGCGAGTTGGCCACGGCTAAGCCCAGGTCGTTGTGGCAGTGTACGCTCACAGCCACGCCCTCCAGTCCCGGCACCCGCTGAAACTGCCCGCGGATGAAATCGCCGAATTCCGAGGGGATAGCGTAGCCCACCGTGTCGGGGATGTTGATCGTGCGGGCTCCTTCCTCCACGGCAGCCGCCAGCACGCTGGCCAGGAAATCGGGGTCGCTGCGGGTGGCGTCCATCGCCGAAAACTCGACGTCGCCGCACAGGCTCGTGGCCAGCGCCACCATCCGCCTGGCGATCTCCAGCACTTCATCCCGCGATTTGCGCAGCTGGTGCTCCAGGTGCACGTCGCTGGTCGAGATGAAAGTATGGATCCTTGGCTGCTCGGCTTCCTTGATCGCCTCCCAGGCCGTGGTGACGTCCTTCTCGATGGCGCGCGCCAGCGCGCAGACAGTCACCCCGGAAACACTGCGAGCGATCTTCTCAACACCCTCGAAGTCCCCCGGCGACGAGATCGGGAAGCCGGCCTCGATGACGTCGACGCCCAGGCGCGCCAGCTGCTCGGCGATCTCCAGCTTCTCGAAAGAGTTGAGGCTGATGCCGGGCGACTGCTCGCCGTCACGCAGCGTCGTGTCGAATATGTATATGCGTTCAGAATTCATCGCTGCTCCCATATTTCTTATTGGGGACGTGATGAATGCGAAGCATCATTCGTGTCCCCGGACAAACTACTTATCTAGGGACATGATAAGCGAGCTTCGTGTCCCCGGACAAACATATCCATAAAGGGTTTGATGTAAAAACAGAAAAGTAACGGGTTTGCCGCACGGGCAAACTGTTAGATAATCTCCCCCGAAAGGGGGAGGAGAAGCAGACCAAGCAGGTTAGTGGCGGCAGGCAGCCTGAAGCCGCCTCCCGCAGGGGAGGCTTCCGCATGCGCGTGGTGTTCTGCGAACGGAGCCATTAGAGAGTAATCATATTGGAGTCGATGGCGGATTTCAACTTGTGCCGCGCCGGCCGCCAGGCTAGACCGCCGCCCTCAGCCCCGGGCCCTGCTCTGCCGTCATCTCGATGAACATCTCCACCAGGTGCGGGTCGAACTGGGTGCCGGCGCCTTTCCTGAGCTCCGCGTTCGCCTGCCCGACGGTAAGCGCCTTGCGGTAGGGACGGTCGCTGAGCATGGCACGGTAGGCATCCATGATCCCCACAATGCGCGCCATCAGCGGAATCTGCTCGCCCTTGAGCTTCTCCGGATAGCCTTCGCCGTCCCAGCGCTCGTGATGGTAAAGGATCGCCGAGATCAGGTCCTGAATCTGCTTGACCTCCTGCAGCATGCGGCCGCCTATCTCAGGATGGCGCTTGATCATCGACAGCTCTTCGGGCGACAGCTTTTCTTTCTTCCTCAGCACGGAGCCAGGAACCCCCAGTTTGCCGATGTCGTGCAGCCTGGTCGCCAGCATCAGGGCGTCGGCCTGCTCCCGGTTGAGCCCCAGCCTGCTGGCCATCTTTTGCGCCACGCCCCTCATGCGCTTGCCGTGCTCGTCAGAATATTCATCGCTGGTATCGACGGCCTCCGCCAGGGCGCGGATGGTCTGCAGGCTGGCTCCTTCCAGACGGCTGTGAAGCCGCTGAAGATCGCCATCCTTGAGCTCGGTCTCGGACAGATCGCGGAAATACGCCACCCGGTTGCGTCCCTTGCGCTTGGCGAAAAGCAGAGCGGCATCGGCGGCGGCGATGAGGCTGGCGGCGTCGCTGGCGCAGTCGGGCAGATCGGCGACGCCGAAGCTGGCGCCGACATAGTCATCAGGCAGCCCGACCTCCGACGCCACGCTCCTGACCTTCTGACGCAGCCGATCGGCCGCACCCATGGCGTCCTGGCCGCCGATCCCGGGCATCACCACCATGAACTCCTCACCACCGTAGCGGGCCGCGTAGTCGCCCTGGCGCTTCTCGTCCAGGAGCAACTGCCCCAGGCGCCGCAGGACGGCGTCGCCCTTCTGATGGCCGAACTCGTCATTGATCGACTTGAAGAAATCCAGGTCGAGCATCGCCAGCGCGAGTGGCATGCCGTTACCGGTCGCTTTCGTAACTTCGCGGTGCAGGAACTGCTGGAAGTGGCGATGGTTCCTCAGGCCGGTAAGCATGTCGGTGTCGGCCAGCTCGCGGGTCTGCTGCTGCAGTTCCTCCAGCTCCGAGAACTGCTCGTGCAGCTCAAGGTTGGCATCGGCCAGCAAGTCCTCTTTCTCGCGCAGCGCCCACATCAGGCTGTTGAAGTTCTCACCGATCTCGTTGATCGGATCGCGTTTTACCGCCTCCTGGTAAACGTCGCATTTGGCACAGTTGCCCAGCTTCTGCGCGAAACGGCCCTGGACCTCGCCGCGGCAGAACGTCCCGGCGACCAGCCAGCAACGGACGTGCTGCTTGCCGTATGAAGGACAGTCAGACTGCTGGCAATGCTTGACTTCCCAGCAGGTGGGAATGGCAGGATCATGGAAGCTCACGGTCCAGTCGCGCTCGGTGATCGCGGCATGGGTCAGCATGGAAAAGCGCTCGCGCGCATCGTCCAGCTGCTTCGCCTGATTGCGGATCCGGTCTTCCTCACGGCCGATGACGAGCGCCAGCGTACCCAGCAGAACCGGCGCCAGCAGCATGTGGAGGGATTCAAAGCTGGTGCCTAGCGCATTATCCATCGTCACCGCGAAGAAAGCGTAGCCAAAGCCGAAGAAGGCGCCGATGACGCCGTAGCGCAGACCCCTGTTGCGTAGCAGGTGATTTAACATGACCGCCCCTGAAAGGTGTTTGGAATTCCAGGGTTTTCATCGGTTAACAAATGAATACCTTGAGCGACGGGCGCTCTTTTTTAAGGCCGGGCATAGCGGCGAAAGTCCCGGGTTTAATTTAAAGGGGTTTGATGCTCCGGGTGGAAGCAGTCTACTGTCGGGACAGCCGGCGCGGCAGCTTCTGGGACAGGCCAGGACAGAAGCCTGGTCCGCGGGCACAAACAACCGGTTCCAGGGAATTAACGTTGAGAATTACCGGCAGAAGAACGGGCAGGCAGATGGGCAAAAAAAAGGGCAATAACCAGGGCGGGAACTTGCGCCGCGCGGCCGCCGGCGGGATGGCGGCGGCCCTGGCCGTGACAATGCTGGTACTTGTCACCGCCTTGTCAATCGCGCCGGCGCTGGCCCAGTCCGACGACCTGGCCTCCAAGCAGGCCCAGGCGGCCAGCATCGAAGCCCAGATCACATCGATAAACCAGAACGCCGAACAGGCGATTGAAAAATATAATCAGGCCAACGACGAGCTAGGCAGCACCAGGCAGCGCATCAGCGAGAACGAGAAGGCGCTCGCCGACGCCACCGCCCAGCTTCAGCAGGCGCAGGACCGCCTGGACATGAGGCTGAGCTACATCTACCGCGACGGCAGCCTCAGCCTCCTCGATGTCATGCTCAGCACCGGAAGTTTCAACGACCTGATCACCCGGGTCGACCTGCTGGGAAAGATTGGCGACCAGGACCGCTCCGACCTGGAAGCAGTCAGTAAGTACAAGGCCCGGGTTCAGGACGCCCGGACTGACCTGGATCAGACAAGACAAAGGCAGGAAGGACTGCTTGGTGACGTCGCTTCCCAGAAGGCGCAGATCGAGTCACAGCTGAGCCAGCGCCAGGCGGTGCTCGCCGGCGTCCAGGGCGATATCGCGCAGATGGTGGCGCAACAGGAGCAGCAGCAATGGCAGGCGCCCGCCGCAGCAGC
>JAJYLK010000131.1 GCA_021787775.1 Actinomycetes bacterium
AGCTCACCGGGCGGGATCAGCACCGGGGCTACACGCTCGAAGTGCGCAAGTCCAACCGCGGCGCCATCAAGATGTACGAGAGCTTCGGCTTCATCTGCACCGGGCTGAGAAAGGGATACTACAGCGATAACGCCGAGGATGCCCTGATCATGTGGAAGGATTCCGAGGACATGCTGGCATGATCCTGGCGATCGAGACTTCGTGTGACGACACCTGTGCCGCCGTGCTCGACGACGACCGGCTGCTGTCCAGCGTCGTCTCCTCGCAGACGAAGTTCCATGCCCGCTACGGCGGCGTCGTGCCGGAGGTGGCGTCGCGCCATCACCTGGAGCTGATCAACCCGGTTCTGGCTGAAGCGCTCTCCCTGGCGGGTGTGCGCACCCGCGACCTCAGCCGCATCGCCGTCACAACCCAGCCGGGCCTCATCGGCGCGCTGCTGGTGGGCGTCGCCACGGCAAAATCGATCGCCTGGGCCAGCCGGGCGGCGCTGGTGCCTGTCAGCCACCTGGAGGGTCACATTGCCGCCAACTACCTGCCCCCGGAGCCGGTGGAGCCGCCATTCATCTGCCTGATCGCTTCCGGCGGCCATACTTCGATTGTGCATGTCCACCAGCGCGGCGCTTTCGAACTGCTGGGACAGACGCTGGACGACGCCGCCGGCGAAGCCCTCGACAAGGGCGGACGCCTGCTGGGGCTGGATTATCCCGGCGGAGCCGAGCTGGACATCCTGGCAGCTGGCGGCAACCCCGCCATCACCCGCTTTCCGGTCGGGCTGGACCGCCCGGAGAGCATGGATTTCAGTTTCAGTGGCGTCAAGACCGCGCTTTACTACTTCCTCCGTGACCTGGAGCCCGAAAAGGTGCAGCTCCACCGGGCCGACATCGCCGCTGCGTATCAGGGCGCGGTGGTCACGGCGCTAATCAGGAAAGTGCTGGCTGCCGCCCGGTTGCGGAGCTGCCGGCAGATCTGCCTCTCCGGGGGCGTGAGCGCCAACTCCGAGCTGCGCCGCCGGCTGAAGGCCGAATGCGGCCGCGAAGGGCTGAAGCTGCGCGTACCCCCGCCAGAGCTCTGCACCGACAACGCCGCCATGATCGCCAGCGCCGCCCGCTTCCTGCCGGCGATTCCCTTCCCCGAGTACCTGTCGCTGGGCGCGCGTGCCTCGGGAGGCCGGGCTGCCTGATCGCCGGCGGCGTTACAAACCCCCAAAAGCAGGGAATACGGCCACCGGCCGAGTATAATTATTGCCGGACCCCTTCATTGGATGGGTTCGCGGCATATTGAGGGCCGGCCGAGGGCGGCGGCCCTGGCCGCAATCCGGAAAAATCAACAGGCTATAGGATCGGCGGACAGGAATGTTTTTCGAAGACAGAAATGATGCCGGCGAACGGATGGTGGCAATGCTGGAGGAATACCGGCAGGCGGCGGACACGCTGGTACTGGGCCTGCCCCGCGGCGGCGTCGCGGTGGCGTTTGAGGTTGCGGCCGGACTGAAGCTGCCGATGGACGTCTGGGTGACACGCAAGATCGGCGCGCCGCTCAATCCCGAGCTGGCGATCGGCTCGGTCGACTCCGACGGCAACCCGCTTCTGGACGAGAACGCGGCCAGGCTTTATGAGGTCAGTGACCGTTACATCCGCGAGGAAGTCGAAGCGCAGAAAGAAGAGATCAAGCGCCGCTACAAAGAGTACCGCGGCGTCGAGAGCGCCCCCAACGTAAGCGGCAAGACTGTGCTCGTGGTCGATGACGGCGTGGCCACTGGCTATACGATGATGGCGGCCCTGCAATCGATCAGGGCCGGGGGAGCGGCCACGGTCGTCTGCGTCGTCCCCGTCGCGCCGCCCCAAGTCATGCGCAAACTTGAACAGCTGTCAGACCGTGTCGCCTGCTTCTCGACACCTTCCTACTTCGGCGCCGTCGGAGAGTTCTACCGGAATTTTGACCAGGTGTCTGACAAAGAAGTAATCGAGTATCTCAAGCAGGCGCGCGAGTCGTTCTGATTTCGGCCGGACGTGGCGGCCGCTTCCGGCCAGCCCCCTGATTTCCTCCAGGCAGGGGCCGCAAACTGTTCCCTCCAACCCAATTCATGTTCTGCCGCCGGCGACCGACAGGTTAAGGATGCGTAAGGTTTGACCGCAACGCTTCAGGGTAGGAAGTGCCCATGATGCGGACCGGCCGCTTCTTCACTGGGGCAGAGAGGAGGGGGACATCATGACTGCTTTCAAGATCAGCTGCACAGTAATTCCGGAGCGGGAGAACGACACGATGTCAGCGAAGTTCCTCGTAGTGGCGCCGGAGGACAGGATCGTCTGGATTGCCACATCCGGGCCCGGCCAGACCCCCGATTTTAGCCCGGAAGGGCGCAAGCGCGCGGTGGCCCAGGCAGGCCTCAAGAGCCTGCTCGGCAAGCTGAAACGTGAGGAGGCCGCCGACGGCGACATCCTCGAGCTTTCCGACGACCAGATCGACTGCCGCGAACGCAACCTGGGCAAATGCAGCCGTTATCCACGTTCGACGGCGATCATCTGCCACCGTCCCGAGGGCGCCGTCGAGGCGGAAGAGGCCGAATGCTATCCAGGCGTCCTCGAATGCTGGTTGCTGGAAGAAGGCATGGATTGAGCCCGTGCCGGGCCGGCGGCGCAGCAGTTTGCGCTACCGGTCAGGGGCCAGGAACAGGGCAGGACAGAAACGGGCGGCCTCAGGGCCGCCTTTTTTTCTTGTATACTACTATGTCATGTAGTATTATCCTCCGTAGTTTATTAAACGCGAACTCTGATACGGAGGGACGATGAGAGAAAAGCTTGTTGCGGCTCTCGCCGCGATGCTGGTGATAACCACGCTGGCGATCGCGAGCGGCTGCGGAGCGACGGCCGCCGGCCAATCGGCTGAGCTCAGCGCCGACAAATACAACCAGATCAACGTGGGCATGACTTCTGACCAGGTCAAGAGCATCGCCGGCGACCCCGCCAGAACCGAAAGCAAAGACACTGGCTCGATGCCCGGCATGCAGATGAACGACAGCAAGATGGATTACTGGTACTACCAGGGCAGCCACGGCTGGGTCCGCATCGAGGTCTCTGAGGGCAAAGTCACCGCCAAGTCCGGCTATTAGGAGCGCGCCGTGGATATGAGCAGCCAGACATCCAACGATTTTTCCCTGCTTGTCCCGTATCTTGTTTTCATCATCGTGGCCACGCCGGCCATCATCCTGCTGCTGATGCGCAGCGCCAACCGGGCCCGCGCCAAAGCAGCTGCGGCTGCCCGGCACCAGAACACCGACGGAGGCGCAGCGGTGATGGCGCCGTCGCACCGCCGCGACCTGCTGCGGATACCGGTGGTAAAACGCCTGCTAAAGATGCGGGCGTTCCAGTTCATCATGCAGCTGCCGAACGTGGTTGTCTTCGGCCTGGTGATCGCCGCCGGCATCTGGGGGACGCAGCTGGGCGACAAGAATTTCGCCACTGTCGTCACCTGGCTGGTCTGGTGGGCGGTCATTATCTTCACGTTCCTCTTCCTGTCACGCACATGGTGCATGGCCTGTCCGCTGGTTTCCCTCGCGGAATGGATCCAGCGGGGCAAACTCTGGGGCGTCGGCAAGCGCTCGATCGGCCTCAACCGCAAATGGCCACGCAAACTGCGGAATTTCTGGATTCCAACGGTGTTTTTCATCGTGCTCACCTGGATGTTTCTCAACCTGGAGCTGGCCACCAACCCGCTGCTGACCGCGGCAGTGGCGCTGGGCCTGTTCATCGTGCCGGCCATCCTCATTTCGCTGGTGTTCGAGCGGCGCACATTCTGCCGCTACGTCTGCCCGATCGGAGGCGTGATCGGCGCCTACTCGATGACGGCGCCGCTGGAGATCCGCAACCGCAGCGACCAGGTCTGCCGCTCGTGCAAGGAGAAGGCATGCTACCGCGGGAATGAAAAAGGCTACGGCTGTCCCATGTTCATGATGCCGCAGACGATGGAGACCAACACCTACTGCACCATGTGCACCGAATGCATCAAAACCTGTCCCAATGACAACATCGCGCTTAACGTGCGGCCCTTCCTCTCCGACCTGTGGAAGACGGGGAAGATGGGGATCGACGTCGCTGCGATCGTGGTGCTGATGCTCGGCATCACCGTCTTCCAGACTCTGGAGATGCTGCAGCCATGGGAGAGCATCTCCAGCTCGCTGCAGAACGCGACCGGCCTGAGCGAACACATGGTCCTGACGCTGAGCTTCCTGGCGATGGGCGTGATCGCGCCGGTGATCATCTTC
>JAJYLK010000132.1 GCA_021787775.1 Actinomycetes bacterium
GGGCAGGCATCCGGGCGCGGCGGCTGCCGGTGAAGAACCCCCGCAGCGCCCTGATCGGCGAGTCTGGCGTCACGCGCACGCGGCTCGATCCGCTGGGACAGGTCTTCATCATGGGCGAGATCTGGAGCGCCGAGGGCCCCGAAGACGACCCGATTGAAAAAGGTGAAGAGGTGGAAGTCGTGGAAGTGAGTGGATTGATACTGAAGGTGAGAAAGACCGTCTGATGCGCCGCTCACCCCCGCGGGCAATGGGAAGGGCGAAACGGTCAATCAACGACCCGGGAGGCTTCAATGGCTGTCGCAGGAGTTTTGATCGGCATCATCGGCGTTATCGTCCTGTTGCTGCTGCTGTCCGCGATCCGCATCGCCAAGGAATATGAGCGCGGCGTCATCTTCCGGCTGGGGCGGGTGATCGGCACCAAGGGCCCCGGCCTGTTCCTGCTCATCCCGGTCGTCGACCGCATGGTGAAGATCGACCTGCGCATCGTCACCATGAGCGTGCCGCCCCAGGAGGTGATCACCCGCGACAACGTGCCGGTGCGGGTCAACGCCGTGCTCTTCTTCCGCGTGATCGACGCCCGGAACGCGGTCGTGACGGTGGAGAACTTCGTCATGGCCACCTCGCAAATCGCCCAGACGACGCTCAGAAGCACCCTGGGACAGGCCGATCTGGACCATCTGCTCGCGGAGCGCGACAAGATCAATCAGCAGCTGCAGCAGATCATCGACGAACAGACGGCGCCCTGGGGGATCAAGGTGACGACCGTAGAGGTCAAGGACGTGGAGATCCCGCAGACGATGCAGCGGGCGATGGCGCGGCAGGCGGAGGCCGAGCGGGAGCGCCGCGCCAAGATCATCGCCGCCGAGGGAGAGTTCCAGGCTTCGGAGAAGCTGGCCAGCGCGGCCAACGTCATCTCCACTGAGCCGATAGCGCTGCAATTGCGTTTCCTGCAGACGCTGGTTGAGGTTGCGTCCGAGCATAACTCAACCACCATCTTCCCGGTGCCGATAGATCTGATCAGGCCTTTCCTGGAGAAGGTGAAGTCCTGACCGCTGCGGCACCGCGGAAATCCGGTGCGCCGGAGCGTTTCATCGCTGAGCGCTGGTTTCGGGATAGCGTCCGCGAGTTAGAATCAATATTATTCATGCGACACACAGGCAGCCATGGGCCAATATGACCTCCTTGATCCGGAGAACGCTCCGGCCAGATTCGAGACACTGAAGAGCCCGCAAAGGGGCGGCTCGAAGGGTGGCAGCGTGCCCTGGGGCGCACTGGATGTCTTCCTGCTGATCCTGCTGGCGATCGCCGGCTTCCTCATCGCCGTCCTGGGGCTGCTGGCCGCGATCCGCCTTGTGCTTGATATCTTCCCCGATCTGAAATCACTGCCGACGCTGGTGGTCGACTCGCTCTTCCTCGTTTTCCAGGACGGCGTCATCCTCACCATCGCGCTGGTCTTTTTGCACCTGCGCGGCTACAGCTTCGACCTGGCGACGCTGGGTTTCCGCCGCACCGGCCTGCTGATGGCGATCCTGCTGGTGTTCACGGTGCTGGTGCTGTCAGAGGTCGGCAGCGCCATCTACCAGAGCATCGTGACCCCGCAGCCGCAGCCGGTGCTGCAGGAGATCCAGCCCGGCCTGCCGGCGCTGGTGCTGGCAATCGTCCAGATCGCCATCATCGCCCCGATCGCCGAGGAGACCCTGTTCCGCGGCATCATCCACCAGGGCCTCGAGCATCAGCTTGGCTTCATCCCGGCAGGCATCGTCTCGGCGGCCATCTTCGCCGCGGCGCATCTGCAGCTGGATATCTTTGTGCCCATCTTCATCCTCGGCTTCGGCTTCGCCTTCCTGATGCACTACACGCGCTCGCTCTGGCCGTCGATCGCCGGGCACATGCTGTTCAACCTGGTGTCAGTGATCGCCGTCTATTCCACCCTGAAGTAGGTGAAGTAGGGACGTACGTTTCCAATGTTTCCTAATGCGGCCTGAAGTAGGGACGTACGTTTCCAATGTTTCCTAATGCGCAGCGAGGTGGGGTGTTCCCGGCTGCTCCAGGTCTGAAAGCCGGGCCGCTTTCATTGATTCCTGACCAAGAGCACAAATCTCCCCTCCATTAGCGATCATTTTCGAGACGGCTGATCTGGTTACCGATAACCGCCTGCCTATATCACTCCCAGTCATTCCTATTTCTTTTGACATTCTGAATGCGAGAACAGCTCTCGCTCGCGTTACGCAACGCCTCCTTGTCGCGCTGCGGATTTCGTCAAGAGTCACTGAACAGTTCAGACAGACTTCGGAAACAAGAAACTCGACGTCGATTTTCGAAACCGGCTTCACTGACGTTCCGGTCGACTTGCTGTCTTGGTTTTGTGCGGACTCATCGGGTTTTTGCACTGAGCCGCCCACATGAAGATCAGATGCGGAAAAATCAGGTCCGGCGCATGCTGCGACGCCGGCGTCTCCGGCTAGCCCTCCCTTGACGAAAGTCAAGTATGCCTGCCGCGCTTCCTGCATCGATGAACCGAAATGCATCAAAACGAGAGAGGGATCAAACCAGGCATCAGTGACTATCTTGGGGTCTCTGCCCACAAGAAACCGGTGCCCCGAATAAGGATATCCCTCCAGTTGCTCCATTGAATCCAGCAGTCCGGCTCTCAGTGGATTCAAATGAATGTAGCGGACCAGCTCCAGGAAATGGAGATCGCTTCTACAGAGGATTGATTTATACCTGTTTTGAAATAGGTGGCCCGAACGGCGGTATTTCTTGTTGAAAAATACAGCGTGGCCAGTCAGGAGCCTCTGCATGAAAGTGGAGACCGGTGTATCCCGGCGACGCAGGAGTACATGGATATGATTGGGCAGAAGCGCAAATGCGAAGACCCGAGTGTCCGTATCGCTCGCAAGCCTGCCCAACCGCTCGAGGAACACAGCGCAGTCGCTCTCACCATTGAATATCAGACGGCGTTCGATGCCGCGCGCGATAACGTGGAAGATCAGGCCTGGCTCATCGATACGCGGCTTTCTTGGCATGCGCGCAAGTATACAAGATAGACAACAAAATGTGAAGCTGGAAATTGGGGGATTCGAAGCGGGGAATTTCTTATCGATGATTGCCTTAAGATGAAGTTCGCCTGACGCCTTTAGAAAAAGCCCGCCTGACATTTTCATCCGCCGGCTTAATTTGGAAACATTGGAAACGTACGTCCCTGGGAATACGCCGGCTTAATTTGGAAACATTGGAAACGTACGTCCCTGAAAGAAATGGAAACATTGGAAACGTACGTCCCTGGGAATACCCCCCCTGGTTTGTAATTGCGGCGAGTGTTTAATATAGTAACGCATCGGGAGCGGCAAGCCGCCGGCTTTCGGCACTGTGCGAACCTCTCTTCATTCGATCCGGTTCACCGGTAGTTTCATCTGGACATCCAACCGGATAGACTATGCGATTGATACCATTATTGGGCTCAGACGTGCGGGGGTTGAAAGAATTCCAGGTTACGCTGACAGTGAGCTCCGGGCGGATGACATCGGGCCGATCCCGGACCGTGCACCGCTCGCCATCCTGCCTTCGGGGAGTCGCTTGTGACTCCTGATTACGCGCACAGTTACTTCTTCATCGCCGCGCTCGGCGTTGCCGCCTTTATCTTCGTTTTCGGGGTAGTGTACCTCTCCCGCCTGATCCAGCGGCGCCATCCGTATCCGGAGAAGCTATCCCCCTACGAATGCGGCATCGAGCCGCCGGTGGGCGACAGCTGGCATCCTTTCGCCGTGCGATACTACATCTTCGCCCTCCTCTTCGTCATCTTCGACGTGGAAGCAGTGTTCGTGTTCCCCTGGGCACTGGTCTTCCGCAGGCTGGGCCGCAGCGGCTTTGCCGAGATGATGATCTTTATCGGCGTCCTGTTTGTCGGCCTGGTCTACGCCTGGGCCAAAGGAGCGCTGGAATGGGACTGACATGTCGGTAATCGAGAAATTCGAGCACCCCAATATCCTCACATCCACAACTGACCGCCTCTTCAACTGGGCGCGGTTGAACTCGCTGTGGCCGTTCACCTACGGCCTGGCCTGCTGCGCCATCGAGATGATCTCCACCGCGATGCCGCGCCATGACATGGCCCGTTTCGGCATGGAAGCGCTGCGCGCCACACCCAGGCAGGCGGACGTGATGATCGTTTCCGGCACCATCACCGACAAGATGGCGCCGGTGCTGATCCACCTTTACCACCAGATGAGCGAGCCGCGCTGGGTGGTCGCCATGGG
>JAJYLK010000133.1 GCA_021787775.1 Actinomycetes bacterium
TATGCTTTTGCTTTCCTGCTTTTCAACGCTCTGGGCATCGCCTTCCTCTTCCTTGTGCTCGTCTTCCAGGGCGTGCTGCCGCTCAATCCCCAGGGTTTGCCAGGTTTCCCGCTGATGCTGGCGTTCAACACCGCCGTGAGTTTCATCACCAATACCAACTGGCAGAACTATGCAGGTGAATCAACTGCCAGCTATTTCACGCAGACGGTGCCGCTGACGCTGAGCCACTTTGTGGCCGCTGCCGCCGGCATGGCTGTCGTCATCGCCCTCATCCGCGGCATCGCCCGCCGCACGACGCAGCAGATCGGCAACTTCTGGGTCGATCTCACCCGCGGCGTGCTATACATCCTGCTGCCGATCGCGCTGATCGCCGGCATCTTCCTGCTGTCGCAGGGGGTCATCCAGAATTTCAGCGGCTACCAGGACGCCCGTCTGGTACAGCCGCAGAACCGGAATGGCGGCGCCGTCACCACGCAGACCCTGCCGATGGGGCCGGTGGCCTCGTTCGAGTCGATCAAGCTGCTGGGCACCAACGGCGGCGGCTTTTTCAACGCCAACTCGGCGCATCCTTACGAAAACCCGTCGCCGCTGACCAACTTTGTCGAGATCGCGCTGTTTTTGATGATCCCGCTGGCGCTTACCTATACGTTCGGCCGCATGGTGGGCAACACGCGCCAGGGATGGGCCATCCTCACGGCGATGCTGATCATCCTGGTCGTCTCGCTGGGAGCGATGTACTGGGCCGAGCACGCCGGCAATCCGCTGATCCATCAGCAGGGGATCGCCGGCCCCAACATGGAGGGCAAGGAGGTCCGCTTCGGCATCGGCGGCTCGACCCTGTTTGCCGCGGGCACTACCGGCACTTCCTGCGGCGCCGTGAACTCGATGCTTGACTCATATACGCCGCTGGGCGGCGGCGTCAGCATGTTCCTGATGCTGCTGGGCGAAGTGGTGCCCGGTGGCGTCGGCTCCGGGCTCTACACGATGCTTGGATTCGTCATCATCGCCGTCTTTGTCGCCGGCCTGATGATCGGCCGCACGCCGGAATATCTGGGCAAGAAGATCGAGGTGCGCGAGATGTGGATGTCTGTGGTCATGGTTTTGACATCAGGCATTTCCGTACTGATATTCTCGGGGATCGCGCTGCTGCTCTCGGCTGGCACGGGCGCCATTCTCAACCCGGGACCGCACGGTCTCAGCGAAGTGCTGTACGCCTATGCGTCGGCGTCCAACAACAACGGCAGCGCCTTTGCTGGCCTGGCCGCCAACACGCCCTTCTATAACCTGACCCTGGCTGCGGCGATGCTGCTGGGCCGCTTCCTGCCGGCTGTGGCGGCGCTGGCGATGTCCGGCTCGCTGGCGGCGAAGAAATACGTGCCGCCCAGCCTGGGCACCCTGCCGACCAACAACCTGACGTTCATCGGCTGGCTGATAGTGGTCGTGATCATCGTGGGGGCGCTGACTTTCCTGCCGGCGCTGGGCCTGGGGCCCATAGTCGAACATCTGATCATGATTGGGAGATAGCCGGTGATACCTTTGGACAAGAAGCAGGAATCCATCTTCAGCGGCAAGCTGATGTGGCCGGCGCTGCTGGGGACGTTCTCCAAGCTGAACCCGGTGACGCTGTGGCGCAATCCGGTGATGTTCGCCGTCGAGCTCGGCGGCGCCATCACCGCGGTCAACTTCGTTTACGACCTTTTTGCCGGTGGCAGCGACCCGGTCTGGTTCGCCGGCGCCGTCTCGGTGCTGCTGTGGCTGACGGTGATGTTCGCCACTTTCGCCGAGTCGCTGGCCGAAGGCCGGGGCAAGGCGCGGGCGGAGTCGCTCCGGAAGTCGCGCACCGAGATCATCGCCCGGAAGGTGAAGAAACCGGACCCGGCCAGCGCCGCCGAAGAGATCAACGCCAATGACCTGCGCAGGGGCGACCTGGTGCTGGTCGGCGCCGGCGAACTGATCCCTGGCGACGGTGACATCGTCTTCGGGGCGGCGCTGGTGGATGAATCGGCCATCACCGGCGAGTCTGCCCCCGTGGTGCGCGAGTCCGGCGGCGACCGCAGCGCCGTCACCGGCGGCACGCGGGTGACGGCCACCGAGAACATCATCGTACGGATCACCGCCGACCCCGGCGAGACCTTCATCGACAAGATGGTGTCGCTGGTGGAAGGCGCCAAGCGGCGCAAGACTCCCAATGAGATCGCGCTCAACATCCTGCTGATTGCGCTGACGATCATCTTCCTGCTGGTGGTGTTCAACCTCAATTCGCTGTCGAGCTACAGCGTCGAGTCGGCCGGTCAGGGCACGGTCGTCAGCCTGGTGGTGCTGATCGCGCTGTTCGTCTGCCTGGCGCCGACGACGATCGCGGCGTTGCTGCCGGCGATCGGCATCGCCGGCATGGACCGGCTCTTCTCGCGCAACGTGATGGCGCTGTCCGGCCGCGCCATCGAGGCTGCCGGCGACGTCAACACGCTGCTGCTGGACAAGACCGGCACGATTACGCTTGGCAACCGCGAGGCAGTGGCGTTCATCGCCATCGGGGGGCATTCTGAGGAAGAGGTCGTTGACGCAGCGCTGATGTCCTCCTTCACCGACGAAACGCCCGAGGGGCGCAGCATTATTGTGCTGGCCAAGCAGCTGGGCTCGCGGCTTGAGGAATTGCCGGATCACGCCGCACCGGTGCCGTTCAGGGCTGAAACCAGGATTAGCGGCGTTGACTTGGAGGATCATTCGTACCGGAAAGGCGCCCCGGATTCAATCGTCAGGTATATCGAGCGGCTGGGCGGCACGGTTCCGGCCGAGCTCGAACAGAAAGTCACCGAGATCGCCAAGGCCGGCTCGACGCCGCTGGCGGTCACGCGCGACAAAGAAGTGCTCGGCGTCATCAATTTGAAGGACATCATCAAGGGCGGCATCCAGGAGCGCTTTGCGCAGCTGAGAAAGATGGGCATCAAGACGGTGATGATCACCGGCGATAACCCGCTGACCGCCGCGGCAATCGCCGCCGAGGCCAACGTGGACGACTTTCTTGCCGAAGCAAAGCCGGAGGACAAGCTGAAGCTGATCCGCGACTATCAGGCTGACGGCTACATGGTGGCCATGACCGGCGACGGCACCAACGACGCGCCGGCGCTGGCGCAGGCGGACGTGGCGGTAGCGATGAACACCGGCACGCAGCCGGCCCGCGAGGCGGCCAACATTATCGATCTGGACTCCAATCCCACGAAGCTGCTGGACATTGTCGAGATCGGCAAGCAAATCCTGATGACGCGCGGCAATCTGACCACGTTCTCGATCGCCAACGACATTGCCAAGTATTTCGCCATTATCCCAGCGGCGCTGACCTCGGTCTATCCGCAGCTGTCGACGCTGAACCTGATGCGTCTTGCCAATCCACACAGCGCCATCCTGTCAGCTGTGATCTTCAACGCTCTTGTCATTCCGTTCCTGATCCCGCTGGCGCTCAAAGGCACGCGCTACCGGCCGATGCCGGCAGAGAAGCTGCTGGTCTACAACCTGTTCATCTACGGTCTGGGCGGGGTCATCGCGCCGTTTATCGGCATCAAACTCATCGACATGCTGGTGACTTTTTCGATATGAGGCTGGCGGAGATAAAAAGAGCGCTGTTGCTGCTCGTCATATTCCTGGTACTATTGACCGTCATCTATCCGGCGGTGGTGACGCTGGCGGGCAGGATCGCATTCCCCGGCAGGGCTGGTGGCAGTCTGATTCAGCAGAACGGCGTCGTGGTGGGATCCAGCCTCATCGGCCAGCCATTCTCTGGTCCGAAATATTTCTGGTCGCGGCCGTCGGCGACTGCCTCGGCGGGCAGCATGCCAGATGATCCGCTGGCTTCCGGTGGTTCCAACCTGGGACCGACCAATCAGAAGCTGGTTTCGCCCGATCCCGCCACCGGCGAGGTCAGCGGCGCGGTCAGGGCGCTCAGGGACTCGGGAGTCAACGGGCCGCTGCCGATCGACCTGGTGACTTCATCCGGCAGCGGGCTGGATCCCGACATCACCGTCGAGGCGGCCCAGGTCCAGGCGCCGCGCGTGGCGCAGGCCAGAAACATGCCGCTGGCAAAGATTCAGCAGCTGATCGACGCGCACACCGCCGGCCGCTGGCTCGGGTTCATGGGAACGGTGCGGGTCAACGTCCTGGAGCTGAACCTGGCGCTCGACCAGGCAGGTCAAAACAGCTAGCCTGCGAAAGGAAAGGGA
>JAJYLK010000134.1 GCA_021787775.1 Actinomycetes bacterium
AAAGTGGATCCGGATCTTCCGCGAATGGGGATTCACCGTACACCGCATCGCCGGCTTTATCCCCGGCGCGGGAGAGTATGACCATATCATCCCCGAGCTCAATTTCCTGGATCCCCGCATCGAGGCATTCACAGAAGATTTTTTTCCGGCCGCCGGGGCTGGCGATGGTGGCGACGGCCTCGAGCGGGAGCTGGAGGCTCTGGCCGGGGAGATCGGCGCGGCGCTGACGCGCGAGCTGGAAGCGATCGCGCCCGATCTGGTGGTAGCGGCCAATGTTTTCTCGCTGCCGTTCAACATCCCCATGAGCGTCGCCCTGTGCCGCTTTCTCCGCCGGGAGAAGCTTGCCTGTGTGGCGGTGCATCACGATTTTTACTGGCAGCACGCACGGTTCGCCCACAGCGTCATGGATGCGCTGCTGGAGAATAATTTCCCGCCCTCGATGGCACGCATCCGCCACGTCACCGTCAACCGGAACAGCCACGATCAGCTTTACCAGCGCACTGGCATAAATTCAAAACAGATCAACAATTGCGTTGACTTCGATGACATCCGCATGCCGGACAGGTTCAATGCCAGGCTGCGCGTCGACCTGGGGATCGACGACGGCGAGATGATGTTCCTGCAGCCGACGCCGGCGGCGCCGGACCGGGGGATCGGGAACGCCATCAGCTTTGCCGGCGATTTCGCCGCTGCCAGCGGCAGGCCGGCCTGCCTGGTCATCAGCGGTTCCTGCGAGGCGGGCTACGAGGAAGCCTTCGCGCGGGCTTGCCGCGGCGCCGAGGCGCGCGTGCTCAGCATCGCCGGCTGGCTGGGGACGGCTCGCGACCAGGACACGGCCGGCTCGCGTTACGACATCGCCGACGCCTATGTCCGCGCCGATATGGTCACTTTTGCCGGTTCGCGGGAAAGTTTCGTCGGCCCGGTGTTAAGCGCGGCGGCGTACCGCAAACCTCTGCTGGTCTCCGCTTTCCCGGTGCTGGAAGAACTGCGTTCCCTCGGATTCCAGTTTCTGCCGCTGGACCGTCACGCGGTGGTCCGCGCCATCAAGCTGCTGGAGCATCCGGCGCTTATTCAGGAGATGCTGGACCGCAACTTCGCGGCCGGCAAAAAGCACTTTTCGCTGGATGTGCTCAGGCGGGATATGGAAGAGTTTATCTCCCGCGCGCCTGTCAGGACGCTTTGAGCCGCCTCAGCGGCTCCGGCGAGGATGGAACCACGGCCGGGGCCTCGCAACGAACAACCTTTAGAGACAGATTCTTACTTCTTCAGATTGATCGCTGCCGCGAGACCGATCGCCATCAGCAGGCCGCTGTAGCCGTGGTAGCCGGAAAACCAGAGTGATATGGCCGTGATGAAACAGCCAAGCGTTATGATAAGGTATGCCAGACGCGGCAAGCTCAGACTCCTGTTCTGATAAACACGCGCGAATCTTTCCGCAAAGTTCGCAACATATTATACTTTAACGCGGGCGCCGGCGGGCTGAAGACCCGCCGCGCGAGTGGATTTAAATTTATTGCCAGGAAGATCCCGAGATCCCACATGGAAATCATTTCTGCATGAACCGAGAGATCCAGCAGGACAACCGAAAATCAGGCGAGGGCTCGCGCGTGGTGCTGGCCCTGGATGCAATGGGCGGAGATTTCGCCCCGGTCGAGGTGGTGATGGGCGCCGCCGCCGTGGCGGGGCCGGAACTGGCGATCACGCTCACCGGCCGCGGCGATGAGATCGAGCGGGTGCTGGCGGATGCTGAGCCGGCCGCCCGCCGGCACATCAACATCGTCGAGGCGCCGGAGGTCATCGGTTTTGACGAGGAGCCGGCCAGGGCCGTGCGCGCCAAGGAAAACTCGTCGCTGGTGGCGGCTTGCCGCGAGGTGGCCGAGGGCCGCGCCGACGGCGCCGTCTCCGCCGGGAACACCGGCGCGATGCTGGCGGCGGCGATGATCAAGCTCAAGCGCATCCAGGGGCTCAAGCGGCCGGGACTCTGCGCCGTGCTGCCGACGCCTGGCAGGCCCACCGTTTTCATCGATGTCGGAGCCAACGCCGAAGTGCGGCCGGTGCACCTGCTGGAGTTCGCCAACATGGCCAGCATCTTCGCCGGGGAGGTGCTGGAGGTGAAAAATCCCACCGTGGGGCTGGTATCCATCGGCGAGGAATCGGTGAAGGGCAACGAGCTGGTGCTGGAGGCGCACCAGCTGATGGCCGCCTCGCCGCAGCTCAACTTTTACGGCAACGTCGAGGGACGGGATATCGTCCGCAACGTGGTCGATGTGGTGGTCACCGACGGCTTCACCGGCAACGTCTGCCTGAAGTTGATGGAGAGTTTGTCATCACTGATCGTCGAAGAAGTCAAAAAAGCCGCACACCGCAGCTGGCTGGCGAAGATCGGCGGGGCGCTGCTGAAGCGCGAGCTCAACGACTTTAAAAAAAGCATCGACACCGAAGAGTACGGCGGCGCCTACCTGCTGGGCGTGCGCGGGCTGGTAGTCGTCTGCCACGGCAACTCCAGCCGCAAGGCGGTCGCCAGCGCGCTCGGGTACGCCGCCCGCGCCTCACGCCAGAACCTGACGGGCAAGCTGCAGGAGCGCATCGCGGGCCTGGCGGCGCAGCCGGCAGGGGCCGTGGACCGGTAGGAAGCTCCGCCGGGACGCGTGGCTTCGGCGGCCTGCCCGGTGATCTTCGCCCTTCCCGGCACCGTCTGCTCCAGCCGGTTTTGAAAAAACCGGTCCGGCATGGTAGATTCAGCCGGATAAAACTCCGCTACAATCTCAGGCAACCGGAGGTTTTTGCATGACCAAAGAGGAGATTTTCGATCAGCTCAAGGAGATGCTGGTGGAACAGCTGGGCGTCGACGAGGCCGACATCACCATGAAAGCTTCCTTCCAGGACGATCTTGATGCCGACTCCCTGGACCTGGTCGAAGTGATCATGGAAATGGAAGACAAGTTTTCCGTCAAGATCTCTGACGAGGAGGCTGAGAAGATCCGCACGGTGGGGGAGGCCGTCGACTTCGTGGCGGAACGCGTTTAGCCGGTTTTTCTAACAAGGAAGAACACAACCCTGTGACATCTCTCGCGGAACTGGCCGCAAGGCTGACGCCGGATCTATCCCGGCAGGTTTTCACCCACTCCTCGTGGGTGGCGGAGAGAACTCTCTCATACGAGCGGCTCGAGTTTCTCGGTGACAGCGTTCTCGGACTCTGCATCAGCACCGACATCTATCGCCGCTATCCTGATTACAGCGAAGGCGAGCTGGCCAAGGTGCGCGCCTATGTTGTCAGCAGGTACACCTGTGCCAAGGTGGGCGCCGCGCTGGATCTGGCCGGACGCCTGCAGGAATCTGCCGAGGAGCTCGAGGCGGCCAACGCCGCCTCACTGGCCGGCAACGCCAATGTGCTGGCGGCGGTGCTGGAGGCGCTCATAGGCGCCCTCTACCTGCAGTTCGGTCTGGACGCCATCATGGCCGCCGTCATCGGCGCCTTCGACGAGCACATCGCCTATGCCGCCAGCGAACACGTCGACTACAAGACCGTGTTACAGGAATACGTCGCCAAATTGGGGCAGGAGGTCGTCTACGAAGTAGTGGCGGCCGAGGGTCCGCCACATGCGCGCACGTTTACCTCCACGGTGAGCCTGGGCGGCGAGGTTCTGGGCCGCGGCAGCGGCAAGACCAAGAAGGTTTCCCAGCAGGAAGCGGCGAAGGAAGCACTGGACGTGCTGAGGGCGCGCAGGCAGGGTCCGGGCCGCTGAGACGGCGGGCGTAGGCAGTTTCGGTGAGGGTGTCTGAGGATACAGGTTGGAAAGGAGACCGATGTTCCTGAAGTCAGTGAAAGCCAGGGGCTTCAAGTCGTTTGCGCGCCCGGTGGAGTTCGCGCTGGAGCCGGGCATAACCGTAGTTGTCGGTCCCAACGGCAGCGGCAAGAGCAATATCGCCGATTCAGTCACGTGGGCGATGGGCGAACAGAGCCCCTCGGCCGTGCGCGGCTCAAGCATGCAGGACGTCATCTTCTCCGGCAGCGACAAACTGTCGCCCGCGGGGATGGCTGAAGTCGAGCTTTTGCTGGATAACAGCAACGGCCAGATCCCGATAGAATTCTCCGAAGTGCTCATTTCGCGCCGCCTTTACCGCGACGGCGAAGGCGCCTATTTCATCAACAAGTCGCCCTGCCGGCTGATCGATGTCACCGAGCTGCTCTCCGACGCGGG
>JAJYLK010000135.1 GCA_021787775.1 Actinomycetes bacterium
AACATAAAGGTTGTGCATTGATGTTTCCTCCTCCGGAGAAAGGCGCATCTGTTCGCGCCGCTGGGCTGTCTGCCAGAGACTGTTCGCTGTCTCCTGAACGATCACCTTCACCCCGGCCGCAGACAGCTCCCGCTCCAGCAGGCTGGACCAGCTCTGAAGCGCAACCGCCTCGCTGACTTCATGCGGCACTTCCACCAGCGCCAGTCCCAGCTCGCGGGCGCGCAGCGAATCGTGATACCGGAAGTCGCCGCTAACCAGTGCGTCGGCCCCGCGTGCCGCGCAGAGAGGGATGAAGGAGGCGCCGCTGCCCGGCACCACCGCGATCCGGCGCACGGGCCGGCCGGAATCGCCGAGATACCGCGCCGCACTCAAGCCAAAAAGTTCGGCGGCCATGCCGGCCAGATCTGCCAGCGGCCGTTCCGGCGAAATCTCGCCCAGGCGGCCGCTGCCGGCGTTGTGCCGGACTGATTCCAGCGGATAGATATCGTAAGCGGGCTCTTCGTAAGAAGAGGCCTCTGCCAGCGCCGCGACGATTTCTCCTTCGCGGCCGGCGGGGAAGATCATCTCCAGGCGCAGCTCCGGGACGAGCTCGTCGCGGCCGATCTCGCCGATAGAGGGATGCGCTCCCGCCATCGGCAGAAAAGAGCCGGTGCCGGCAGCGGTGAACGAGCAGTGCCGGTAGTCGCCGATGACGCCGGCGCCGGTTGCAAATAGTGCTTTTTTGACCCGCACAAGATCGGCCTCGGGGACAAACGTCACCAGCTTGGAACTGCCCGCCGGCGCGGGCGCGAGCGGCTCCGGCGAAAGCAGGCCCAGCAACTCGGCAGCCACGTCCGCCAGGCCGCCAGGGGCAGCGTCGAGATTGGTGTGGGCGGCGAAGATAGCGATACCGGCTTCATGCGCGGCGCGCACCAGCCGGCCCGTCTCACTGTCATCGCTCAGCGATGCCACAGGCGCGAAGATCAGCGGGTGGTGCGTCAGGATCAAGCCGCAGCCGGCTGCACGGGCTGCCGCCAGCACCTCCGGCGTCACGCCCAGCGCCACCATCACCTTGCCGATGCCGTCGCCGCGCCCGCCGGCCTGCAGGCCGACATTGTCCCACTCCTCTGCCAGCGCCGCCGGCGCCACCCGCTCCATGATGTTGATGAAATCCTGGATCAGAAAAGCCATGGCCTTCCTCTCCCCGCCGTATAGCCGGCTGAAACTTGCACTGTTGCACCGCCATAATAACAGCCCTGAAGTTCTCATCAAGGCCTGCCGCGTTGCGGCGAAATCGAGCAGGGCGCTGCCCCGCGGCTAGCCCCCTCTCACACCACCGGGTATACGTTCTCCGTACCACGGCGGTTTCCCTCGCTGTTTAACGCATCAAACCTTTCGGTGATGTTGACGGGTCCCTGCTATTTAAACCAGGCTATGGTCATGGCTTCGTGGGCCTGCAGACTTCCAGACATGCGCCACCAGCCCTTTCCTGATAAAGCCAGCCGCCATGCCTGGCACACAAAGAGGCGGCCCCCGAAAAGGGGCCGCCTCATGGACGCTTTCGCGCCGCCTGTTATTCAATTCATGCCGGCGTCAGTCCATGCCGGCGTCAGTCCATGCCTGCGTCAGTCCATGCCTGCGTCAGTTCGATGCCGGCGCCGGTGCATGGTGGCCGCCGCGATGCATGTGCGCCGCCGGATTGAAGCCCGCCTTGTGGCCCTTCAGGCCGGCGAGGCCCATCAGGTCCTTGAGCTGCAGGATGTTGCCGTCGGGCTTGGCGATCTGGAAGTCGGTGCCGAACTGTGAGAACTTCACCGTCGCGTCCAGCTTCACCGATGTGATCCCCCTGAGGACATCAGCCAGCTTGCCCTTGCCATTTGCGGACGGAACCAGCGAGGCGAGCCCGGAAGGATCGATTTCCACCGCGACCTTCACCTGGCGCAGCTGACCGCTGCCATCCATCCACCATTCCAGATCCAGCTGCCTGGCGGCGGCGACGATCTGCGAACGGTCAGCCTGGAGCTGGCCCGCCTGCGCGGTCTTGCCCTTGCTGTTCAAGGCCGCTACGGCATCGTCGATCGCCTTATTGACGTCAACGGTGGCGCTATAGTGAGTCGTGCTGACGCCATCGATCGTATCCGCGCTGGTCTGGACGTTGGAAAGCAACGACTTGGGACCGCCCGGAATCAGGCTTTGCACTTTGGCCTTGCCGGCGGCAGCCGAGCCCGGCTTGCCGCTTGGCTTGCAGCCGCGGGTTACGTCATACCATGTGCCGGCGACCTGTACATACATGTGATGATCGACCTCGACGAAGTTAAGGTCGGAGATGGCGCCGCTGACCAGGCTGCCCATCGCCGCCGAGCCGTTGCCTGAGCCCCTGGTGGCGATGGCTTTCTGGATGATCTGATCCAGGCCGCCGAGTTGCACGTCACCCTTGGCTGAGACGCCGTTGCTGCCTTTCTGGATGTCGACGCCGCCCTTGGCGGTCAGATCCAGTGGCAGGATCCCCTGCAGCTTCGGGTTTACCAGGGAAAGATTCCCGTTCACCTGCAACGAGACGCTATAATCGGCGTGGCGCGAAGCGACCTTTCCAGTCGCTGCCGGCTGCTGGCCACCGCCCGTCTGCGCCAGCGCGTAGCTACCCACGCCCGCCACCAGCGCCATGATCAGCGCCAGCAACCCGACCGTGAGTATTTTGTGTTTTTTAAACATCCGAACCTCCTTGGTGAGCTTCCCCCCGGAAAGCTGTCCAACAATACTTACACGCTATATATAGTAGCATCGCCGCATGTTGGCCCGTGTTAATTTTCTGTAATGAGTTTGTAAATACCGGCTCCGGGGAAACTATCGCCCGGACGAACCGACCATTCTGCCCAGGAGTCTGCCTTGGACCGGAAAAAGCTGATCGTACTGGCGCTAGTGCTGCTGCTGGCGGTGGCCCTCACGGGCTGCGCGATGCAGAATCAGGCGAAGAACACCCCGGGAAGCGCGGGTGTGGCCGGCTTCTGGCCCGGCCTCTGGCACGGTTTCATCCTGCCGGTCTCATTCGTTGCCTCGCTGTTTGACGACAGCATCGGCATTTATGAGATCCACAACGACGGCAACCTTTACAATCTGGGCTTTGTGCTGGGCACATGGCTGGTTTTCGCCGTCCTGATCGGGGGCGCGAACAGCGGCCCGGCGGCCGCCCGGCGCAAGGGAAGTAAGGGCGCCTAGCGCCCGATCCGGGCCAGGGCCATCGCCCCCAGGCTGGCAATCGTGTCCAGCACCACCTGCTGCTCATGGCTTTCCAGCAGGTTCTTCCGCCCGCGGATGCCCATGACGCCCACTATCTTCTCCTCGTACATCATGGGCACATAAAGCGCGGGCGCCTCCGGCAGGGTGCTGGTTCCGCGGCCGGCCATCTGCCTGTTGGCCAGCACCCACGAGGCGACGCCGGTTACCTCCGGATCGATCTCGAAGCTTTGGCTTTTGGCCTTGAGTACCAGCTGGTCATGCTCACCCATAAACACGGCAACCTCGCAGTCGAACAGCTGACGGGTGTGGCGCAGGAGGATGGACAGCGCCTGCTCCAGGTTGCGGACGGAAATCAGATCGCGGCTGAGCCCGTACAGGGCGACGCTCTTGGACTCGCTGTCTTTTAGCATGTTCATCTTGCCACGCCTTCCCAGCGCCAGATGCGCCACCACGACGACGATCGCGAAATAAATGACAAATGAGAAGAAATATGACAGATCGGACACCCGGAGGCTGTAGACCGGCTGCACGAACAGGTAGTCAAAGGCGAGGATGCTGGATATCGAGGCCACAATCGACGGTCCCCGGCCCAGATAAAGCGCGCTGAGGATGGAAGGCAGCAGGAACAGGAACAGCAGGTCGACCTGATTGAGGGTGTTGCGCAGCAGATAAGTAAACGCCGCCATCGCCGCCACGCCGAGCAGACTGTAGAAATAACCCAGCGGGCGCGAGAGCTCGGGTCGAGGCCGCCGCAGCATCCGGCCAGGCGTCGTGCCCGAGTCCATCAGATAGACATCGATGCTGGGTGTATTTATGAGAATGTTGCTCGACAGCGTCGGCAGAAAACGGTGCCGCTTTGGTTTACCGATTATAACTTTTGTGATGTTGTTCTTCTGGGCGTAATCGGCGATGGTGGCGGCAACATCGGTGCCCTTGATCCAGACGATCCTCGCCCCCAGCTTCTGGGCCAGATCCAGGGCGCCG
>JAJYLK010000002.1 GCA_021787775.1 Actinomycetes bacterium
GGAGGCGTATCTGCCGGCCACCGACACTTACATCGAGAAAGATTCCTCCATCAACCAGGAGATCGACCGCCTCAGGCACGCCTCCACCAGCGCGCTGCTGTCCCGCCGCGACGTCGTCATCGTCGCAAGCGTCTCCTGTATCTACGGCCTCGGCTCGCCGGAGGAATACCTGGCGAAGATGGTCTTCCTGAAAGTGGGGGAGGAGCCGGGGCTGGAAGCGGTGACGCGGCGGCTGGTCGACATGATGTACAGCCGGGGCGATTTCGATTTCGGCCGCGGCCAGTTCCGCCTGCGCGGCGACCTGCTGGAGGTGCATGCCGCTTACGAGGACACGATCGTCCGCATCCAGTTCTACGGCGACCAGGTGGAGCGCGTCCAGCGGCTGGAGCCGGTCAGCGGTGAGATCCTCGAGGAGATGGAACAGGTGGCCATCTATCCGGCGACCCACTTCGTCACCTCGCCGGGAGCGATCGAACGGGCGCTGGCCGGCATCGAGCAGGAGCTGCAGGCGCGGCTGGCACAGCTGAAGTCCCAGGGGAAGGAACTGGAGGCGCACCGGCTGCTGATGCGCACCCGCTACGACATGGAGATGCTGCGCGAGACAGGCTACTGCGCCGGCATCGAGAATTACTCGCGTATCCTCGACGGCCGCAGCGCCGGGGAGCCGCCCAACACGCTGCTCGATTTTTTCCAGGAGGATTTCGTCTGCTTCCTGGATGAGTCCCACAACACAGTGCCACAAATAAATGGCATGTATAACGGCGACCGCGCCCGCAAGCAGACGCTGGTGGAATATGGCTTCCGGCTGCCATCGGCGCTGGACAACCGGCCGCTCAAGTTCGAGGAATTCCTGCGGCGGGTGCCGCAGCTGGTCTGCGTCAGCGCCACGCCCGGGAAGTGGGAACTGGGCCACAGCAGCCGTGTGGTCGAGCAGGTCATCCGTCCCACCGGCCTGATCGATCCCGCTGTGGAGGTCAGGCCCACCGAGCATCAGGTCGACGACCTGATGAACGAGGTGCGCCGCCGCGTGGAGGCGCGCGAGCGCGTGCTGGTGACCACGCTTACCAAGAAGATGGCGGAGGACCTCACCGATTACCTGATGGAGAGCGGTTTCAAGGTGCGCTACCTGCACTCGGACATCGATACGCTGGAGCGCATCCAGATCGTACGCGACCTGCGCCTGGGCGAGTTTGACGTGCTTGTGGGCGTCAACCTGCTGCGCGAGGGTCTCGATCTGCCGGAGGTGACGCTGGTGGCCATCCTCGACGCCGACAAGGAAGGCTTCCTGCGCGGCGAGATCGCGCTGATCCAGACCATCGGCCGCGCCGCCCGCAACGTCAGCGGCAAGGTGATCATGTATGCCGACAGGATGACCAGGGCGATGACCACCGCGATCGGCGAGACCGACCGCCGCCGTCACATCCAGATGCAGTACAACCAGGAGCATGACATCACGCCGCGGACAATCGTCAAAGGCGTTTCGGACATGAGCGCCATGCTCGGCGAGCCCACCGTGCCCTACAAGGCCAAGCGCCTGCGTTACGCCGCCCAGAAGATGAGCAGCCGGGAGATCGACGAAGCCATCGCCGCCCTGGAGGAAGAGATGTTCGCCGCGGCGGAAGAGCTCAAGTTCGAATACGCCGCCAGGCTGCGCGACCAGATCAGGGAGCTGGCCCGGCAGAAAGCGGTCGCGAAGCGCTAAGGCCGGCCGGATCGCCTCAGGCCGCTTTCAGCGTAAAATCAACCCGCGGCACATCGGTTGCTCGGTCCGGATGGAATGATACACTTCAACCGGCGGCAAGATCCCGAACTCCTCGATCTGCCGATGCCGGACACGACTCAGGAGACAAAAATGTCCGTGGAGCAGAATCTTCAAAAATCAGACCTGGTATCGGCGCCGCTCGACTTCAACCCGCAGTTCCGCCAGGCCCTCGACGCGATGGCGGACACTGACGCCAACATTCTCATCACCGGTCGCGCCGGCACCGGCAAGTCCACGCTGCTGGATTACTTCCGCTCGCAGACGGACAAGCAGATCGCCGTGCTGGCGCCCACGGGCGTGGCCGCAGTGAATGTGGCCGGCCAGACGATCCATTCGTTCTTCCGCTTCCGGCCAGACACGACTGCCGGCAAGATCAGGGCGGTGAAAGAACCTGTATACAAGGAACTGGATACCATCATCATTGACGAGATCTCGATGGTCAGGGCCGACCTGCTTGATCTGGTTGATGTTTTCCTAAGAAAAAACGGCAGAAAGAAGAAAGCTCCGTTCGGCGGCGTGCAGATGATCTTCATCGGTGACCTCTATCAGCTGCCCCCGGTCCTGACCCGGAACGATAAGGAAGTACTCGCCAAACGCTACCAGAGCGAATACTTCTTTGATTCGGACGTTTTTCGCGAAACCCGGTTTGAGCTGATCGAGCTGGAGAAGGTCTACCGGCAGACAGACGATTTCTTTGTTGGCTTGCTCAATGGCATCCGCAACAGGAGCATCACCGACGAGCAGATTGGCATGATCAACGCGCGCCTGGAGGTTGATGAGACGCGGTGGCCCGAAAGTGCTGTCCAGCTGACGACCACCAACGCCATGGCGCAGGAACGCAACGAGCAGCAGCTGGCGCGGCTCAAAGGGAAGGCATACACCTTCAAAGCCAGCCTCAAAGGCGACTTCGATCAGAAGAGCGCCCCGGCAGACCTCGAGCTGAAACTCAAAAAAGGCGCGCATGTGATGCTGCTGAACAATGACGCGGGCGGCCGCTGGGTCAACGGCACTATGGGCATCCTGGAAGACATCGAAGATGAAGAGCTGCTGGTCCGGCTGCCTGGCGGCAACATCGAGCCGGTGGAGCCGTTCACCTGGAGCCGCTTCCGTTTTGTCTGGGATGACGAGACCAAAGCGGTCACCTCCGAGGCTATCGGCAAGTTCACCCAGTATCCGCTTAAGCTGGCCTGGGCGGTCACCATCCACAAGAGCCAGGGCAAGACTTTCGATGAGATAGTCGTCGACATCGGCCGCGGCACGTTTGCCCCCGGGCAGCTGTACGTGGCGCTGTCGCGCTGCCGCACGCTCGATGGGGTCTACATCCGGAGGCCGATCAAAAAATCACATATCTGGCTGGACTGGCGGGTGGTCAAGTTCATCACCGGCTACCAGTACGGCCGCTCGGATGAACTGCTGCCCCTGGCTGACAAGATCAGCCTCATCGAGCAAGCGGCGGGCGATGGCACGCTGCTTATGATGACCTACCTGAAGCCCGACGACACCAAATCACGGCGGAAAATCAAACCTCTTTGCGTGGAAGAGATGGAATATCGCGGCCGCTCCTTCATCGGCCTGCGGGCGTACTGCATGGAAAGGCAGGCCGACCGCACCTTCCGGGTCGACCGGATTTTGGAGATTGAAGTGGCGGGGGAGGAAGATTAGGGGCGCGGCGCTGTTTGGAACCGCGGCCGCTTGAAAGGGCAGCGACTAGCAGAATATTGAATTAATCAATACTTTTAACTATGATTAAGATTGATTATTCAACAGGAGGCACATCCATGAAAACCAAGGTGCTTACCGCGCATGTTCCCTTGCCGCTGGCAGAAAAGGTTGATCGGGTTGCTGCTCGCCTCGAGCGCTCGCGCGGCTGGGTAGTGAAGCAGGCGCTGTCTGCCTGGATCGAGCAGGAGGAGGAACGCAGCCGGCTTACGATGGAGGCGCTTGCTGATGTTGATGCCGGCCGGGTTATCGATCATCAGGCTGTCCAGGCGTGGGCTGAAAGCCTGAACACCGGTAAGCCGCTAAAGCCGCCGCATTGATGGAAATCAAGTGGACGAGCAAAGCCTTATCTGATCTTGTGAGGCTTTATGAGTTCCTGGCTTTGGTAGACAGGCAGGCTGCAGCTCACACAGTCCGCATCCTGGCGACTGCGCCGCGGAATTTGATAGCGCACCCGCGTCTCGGCGAAAAACTGGAAGAGTTTGAGCCGCGCGAGGTTCGCCGGATTTTAGTGGGTAGCTATGAACTGCGCTACGAAATCCAGGGATCCACCATCTTCATGCTGCGGCTTTTGCACACGAGAGAAAATCGGTAGCCGGCGATCGCGATCTGCCTTTCGAGTTTTCAATGAGGCCATGGCATTTCTGCCAGGTAATCCTCGCAAACTCGCTCAACGCCTCTATAATTTCCGGAGTAGGTGTTTGCGTATAATAAAGCCTGGCGATTATTCGCCGCCTTCGGCGATCAGAATGACAATATCTCTGTTTTCCTGAGCGCATTGGATTATCAGTCAAGTTTTTCTTCCGGCAAAGGTTATCGGTAAAACAAGATGAACGACACTTCTTCAGACTCCCATATCACCATTCGCGGCGCTCGCGAGCATAACCTCAAGAACGTCTCGCTGGCGCTGCCGCGCGGCAAGATGATCGTCATCACCGGGCTCTCCGGCTCCGGCAAGAGCTCGCTGGCCTTCGACACCATCTACGCCGAGGGGCAGCGCCGCTACGTCGAGTCGCTCTCGGCATACGCGCGCCAGTTCCTCGGTCAGATGCAGAAGCCGGATGTCGACAGCATCGAGGGGCTTTCGCCGGCGATCTCGATCGACCAGCGCGCCATCAGCAAGAATCCGCGCTCCACAGTCGGCACCGTCACCGAGATCTATGACTACCTGCGCCTGCTCTATGCCCGCATCGGCCGGCCGCACTGTCCCAATTGCGGCCGCCCAATCGCCGCCCAGTCCCAGGAGCAGATCATCGACCAGATCCTGGAGCTGCCGGCCGGCACGCGCTTCATGGTCGAGGCGCCGCTGGTGCGCGGCCGCAAGGGCGAGTACAGGGACCTGCTGGAGCAGGTGCGGCGTGACGGCTTTACCCGCGCCAGGGTCGACGGCGAGGTGCGCCTGCTGGAAGAAGAGTTCAAGCTTGACAAGAAACTGAAGCATGACATTGAGGTCATCGTCGACCGGCTGGTGATGAAGGAGGACATCCGCCACCGGCTGGCCGACTCGGTCGAAACGGCGGCGGCGCTCTCCGGCGGGCTGATCAACATCGAGACCGCCGGTGGTGAGGTGACGACCTACAGCGAGCAGTTCGCCTGTCCCGAGTGCGGCGTTAGCCTGGCGGAACTGGCTCCGCGCATCTTTTCCTTCAACAGCCCCTACGGCGCCTGCGAGCACTGCACCGGCCTCGGCTACCTGGAGAAGATCGACGTCGACCTGCTGATCCCCGACAGGAGCAAATCACTGCGTGAGGCCAACATCCTGCCCTGGAGCACCGGCTTTCGCCACGTCATCCGGCGGCTGGCACGGCGCTACGGCGTCAGCATGAGCTCACCGTTTGACAAGCTGCCGGAGGAAGACCGGCAGCTGATCCTGTACGGGCCGGAGGAGGGAAAGAGCCGCCGGCGTGGCGGCCGCCGCTCGCGGTTCGAACCGGCCGAGGAGGGCATCATCCCCAACCTGGAGCGGCGCTACATGGAGACCGAATCCAGCCTGGCACGGGAGCGCATCTCGCAGCTGATGACGGTCAAGCCCTGCCCGGTTTGCCGTGGAGCGCGGCTCAAGGCCGAGAGCCTGGCAGTCACGGTTGGCGGTATGAACATCCATCAGCTGTCGCAGCTGCCGGTGCGCGGGTCACTCGTCTTCTTCGGTGAGCTCGAGCTAACCGAGACCGAGCAGCTGATTGGCGCCCGCGTCATCAGGGAGATACTGGAGCGGCTCAGGTTCCTCGACGATGTGGGCGTCGGCTACCTGACGCTGGACCGGATGGCGGGAACGCTCTCCGGCGGCGAGGGCCAGCGCATCCGCCTGGCCACCCAGATCGGCTCCAGCCTCGTGGGGGTGCTTTACATCCTCGATGAGCCCAGCATCGGCCTGCATCAGCGCGACAACCGCAAACTGATTGACACATTGCTGCATTTGCGGAATCTGGGCAACACCGTCATCGTCGTCGAGCACGACGAAGAGACGATGCGCGAGGCCGATTACCTGGTCGACATGGGGCCGGGCGCCGGCGAGCATGGGGGAGAGGTGGTGGCGCACGGCAGCGTCGCCGAGGTGCTGAAGTCGCCGGACAGCCTGACCGCCGCCTTCCTCAACGGCAAGCGCGGTATTCCGGTGCCCCCGCGGCGGGCGGGCGAAAACGGCAGCCTGCGCATCGTGGGCGCCAGCGAGCATAACCTCAAGGCGATCGACGTCGACATCCCCCTGGGACGTTTCGTCTGCGTCACCGGTGTCTCCGGCTCCGGCAAGTCGACGCTGATCAACGACGTCCTCTACCGGGCGCTGGCCTCCGGGATGTACCGCGCCAAGGCCGAGCCCGGCGCGCACGACCGCATTGAGGGCACGGAACAGCTTGACAAGGTGATCAACATCGACCAGTCGCCGATCGGCCGCACGCCCCGCTCCAATCCGGCGACCTACACCGGCGTCTTCGATCACATCCGCCAGCTGTACGCGGTGACGCCGGAGGCCAAGGTGCGCGGCTACAAGCCCGGCCGTTTCAGCTTCAACGTGCGTGGCGGCCGCTGCGAAGCCTGCGGCGGCGAGGGCACGATCAAGATCGAGATGCACTTCCTGCCCGACATCTACGTCCCCTGCGAGGTCTGCAAGGGGCGGCGCTATAACCGTGAGACCCTCGAGGTGCGGTTCAAGGGCAAGAACATCGCCGAGGTGCTGGACATGAGCGCGGCCCAGGCGCTGGAGTTCTTCGAGGCGATCCCCAAGATCGCCCGGCGGATGCAGACGCTGGTGGATGTCGGCCTGGGCTACATCCGCCTCGGCCAGCCCGCCACGCAGCTCTCTGGCGGCGAAGCCCAGCGCATCAAGCTGTCGGCCGAGCTGAACAAGGTGGCCACCGGCCGCACGCTCTATATCCTCGACGAGCCGACCACCGGGCTGCATTTCGCCGACATCGAGAAGCTGCTGGAAGTGCTGCAGCGGCTGGTGGACGCCGGCAACACTATCGTCGTCATCGAGCACAACCTCGATGTCGTCAAGTGCGCCGATCACATCATCGATCTCGGCCCGGAGGGCGGCGATGAGGGTGGCTACCTGGTTGCGGCCGGGACTCCCGAGGCGCTGGCCCGGAAACGCTCTTCCTACACCGGCGCGGCGCTCAGGCCTTTGCTCGGCGCGCGCAAGCGCCGCCGCTGAGGCCGCAAGTCTCGACTTTCACCCGGCGGGGCCTTAAAATCGGCTGGTGCATTTCTTACAGGTGTGACAAGGAGCTTTCAGATGAAATCTGTCAGGATGTTTGTGGTGCTCTCTTTGCTGGCGGCGTCAGGGACGGCTGTTATTGCCAGTGGATGCGGCTTCTCATCCGGAGCCGGCGGCACAGGCCAGACCTCGACGATCCCGGTGATATCAAAGCAGGCGAAGAACCTGGATCCCTGCTCGCTGCTGAGCAGGGATGACGTGGCCGGGATCATCGGCCAGAAGGTTCAGGATTCCCGGCGCAGCGGGACCAGTTGCAGCTATGACTCCACCGGCGCGGCGAAATTCCAGAGCGTGCTGGTGGTGGCGCAAGCCGGCAGCATGGATGACTTCAATTACCAGAAAAAGGTCCTGGGTGACAAGAAGACCAGGGATGTCGACGGCGTCGGCGACGCGGCCGCCTTTTTGACCGATTCGCAGATCGTGGTATTGAAGAAAGACGTGCTGATCAACGTAACCGGTTTCGGCATCCCCGCGGACCAGCTGCAGGCGCTGGCAAAGAAAGCAGCCGACCAAGTCCAGGGCTGAGCTGGCGGCAGTGTGCCGCCAGGATCTCGCCCTGCCGGATCACCGCCCACCTCCTGTCGTCGACGAAAGGCGCCCATGCCGTTACAAAGATCCGGCCTGCTGATCGCCAGCCTGACGGCGCTCGCTGTGGCGCTGACGCTGCCGGCGCCGCTGCCACGGGCGCTGGCACGTGCCAGCGGCGCAACGTCCGTTGCCGCCGGATCACCCGCGGCCACTTCGCCCTCACCATCACAGGCAAAAAACAGCGTCGGCATCAGCGTGACGCCGGCGGAGATTTCGCCGACGATCGCGGCCGGCGACCAGACCGGCGAATCCGTCACCATCACCAACCGGTCCGGCGTGGCCGTCACGGCGGCGGTTCAGCCTGAGGCCGGCGGACAGCCCGGCGGTGGTGTCAGCATCGCCGCCCAGCCCACCAGGATTAACCTCCGCCCCGGGGAGTCGGCGGCAGTAGCCATCAGAATCTCGACCGCTACGCAGGCGCCTACGGGATCGGTGCAGGGCTTCGTCGCGATCCAGGCGCAGCCGTTCGGGGGCGGCGAGATCCCGGTCGGTAGCGGCGTGGACGTCGTCCTCGACGTGAACGTCATCCAGCCTGTCGCCGGCGCCGGCTTCTCCGCCCCCCTGATAGTCGACGGCGGCGATCCGGCCATCTTCTCGCTGCGTGGCAGCAACAACAACAGGTTCCCGGCACGCCTTGACGGCAGCGTTATCGTCAGCGGCCTGCTCAGCGGCACCGGTTTGTCCGGCCAAAGCCGGGAGCTTGCCTCCGGACAGAGCGTCGATTTGCGGGAAGTCTGGGATGATCCACCCACTTTCGGCATCGGCCGGGTGACCATGAGGCTCAGCGCCGGAGCAGGGTCGCCGGTCAGGAGCACCGCCCTGATCATCTTCTTTCCCTGGAAGCTGGGGCTGATGCTTGCCGGGCTCGCCTTCACCGCTACCGCGGGATTTTTCCTCGGCAGGGGTTTCCGCTAAGGTTTTCCCTCCAAAATGGCGAAAACCGGGTAGTGGATTTTCCAGCCCTGGAGGCGGGCTTTGCATATACGTGGGTCTCAGAACAGCTTTGCTGGTAATCGGATGCTGCCGGTCGCGGCCTGGACCGGTTTGGCTTTTTTTGCGGCCCTGCTGATCGCCGCGGTATTCATGGCTGCGCACGGCGCTGCGGTCCTGGCGCCGGCAACCGGCATCTTCACCGAGGCCAACGGCGACGTGATCGAGATCTGCGCCGATGCCGCCTGCACCAGTCATACCACCGCCTTTGCTCCCGGCAAGCGCGTGTACGTGCGCGTGACCACCACCAGGGTGAGCAGCCGGTCTTCGGGAAACATCCAGCTGAGGAACTATCTGCAGTCGTGGGTGGCCAGCGGCGCCTGGACGCAGACTTCCTCCAGCTCGCCTTATGTCTACACCGGCTCGGTGCTCATCCCCGCCAATTCCCCCAATTACCTGAAAATCACCGGACTGGTGAAGAAAGGCACGCCGGCGCTGGACTTCGAGGTGCAGCTGGGCATCTCCACCCTGACGACCCAGTACATGAAATTCTACGCCGACGCGGGCCGGACCGATGAGAGCTACACCTTCCGGCCCGGCGCGGTGGTATATGTCTCTGCCTACGGCAGCGGCGGGGCCTATTCGAGTTCATATACCGCCGGCAACAACCGGCTCTACGATTTCACCAACGCGGCCAAATATTCGTGGACGGCGCCGGCTGTAACACAAAACAGCAGGATGTATAATTTCCCGCTGGCGCTTCCGGGCGCTGGCAGCCTGATTGACGGCGACTGGTACGACCTGCGAACGCTGCTGAAAAACACGGGCAACGGTGTCATCGAGCACATGTCGGACATGATCCAGATCGACAACACGCCGCCCGTTGGCGCGATCGCCTCGCCCGCCGCCAGCGATTATGTCAAAGGGACAGTGCCGGTCAGCGGCACGGCCAGCGACGCCACCAGCTTTTACCAGTATCAGCTGGACTACGGCGCCGGTGCTTCACCCGGCAGCTGGACAGCCATCGCCACTGGCAGCTCGCCGGTGACAAACGGCTCTCTGGGCGCCTGGGACACCACTGCAGCAGCTGATGGCGCCTATACCTTGCGGCTGCGGGTCTGGGACCGCGCCGGCTGGGATCCGAGCGCGCCCACGACAGTCACGGTCCCCGTCAATGTCGACAACAATCCGCCGGTAATCTCCGGCGTGGCCGTCTCCGCGGTCACCGGTACGTCGGCGACGGTCACCTGGAACACCGACAAGACTGCCAGCTCGCAGGTCTTCTATGGCACCAGTTCCGGCAGCTATCCGGATTCGACCGTGCTGGACACCACCCAGGTCACCAGTCATTCCCAGAATCTGGGCGGGCTTAGCCCCGGCACCAACTATTTTTACAAAGTCTGCTCCGCCGACGGGGGCAACAACAACGCCTGCTCCGCGGAATCCACCTTCACTACCGCATATGTAACTGTCCTGCAACCGTTTGCCGGCATCGGCGACGACACCGAGTTCGGCACCGGCCAGCCGAGCTGGAACTGGGGCGCCGACCAGTACCTGCGCGTCGGCGACCTGGCCGCCGACCCTGATATCGTGACCATGCGCAGCGCGCTGAAGTTCGACCTTGCCGGCATCCCCGCAAATGCCAGCATCCTCAGCGCCAACCTTTCCCTTTACCAGATGGCGCAGGGCGACACCAGCGCGCCGTTCCTGGTGGCTTTCGGGCTCACGCGGGCCTGGACATCCGGCACCCTGGCAGGGTCGCAGCCGGCTGACGGCGCCACCTGGAACACAGCCGACGGTACGTCCGCCTGGACTTCTCCCGGCGGGGACTACAGTTCCTTCCTCGGCTGGACCCAGGGCGCGAACTCCACCGGAGCATGGTTGACATGGAGTCTGAATACAGCTTCTGTGCAGGGCTGGGTCAGCAACCCGGCGGCCAATTACGGCCTGATACTGAAGAATCTGTTCGAGAGCGCGGGGGGCAGCGACCTGAAGAAGTTCTACTCCTCGGATTACACCGGTGACGCCACCCTGCGGCCCAAGCTGGTCGTGGTCTGGCGGCCGGCCACGGTGGGCTACCAGACGGCGCCCAAGATCGGCGAGGTGCGCGCCGAGAACATCCACACCGCCTCGGCGGACATCAAATGGTCCACGGATGACAATGCCTCCTCGCAGGTGTGCTACGGCACCACCACCAGTTACGGCGCCTGCACCGCCGTGACCGACGCCGGCGGCGTCAATCAGCACCTGGTAACGCTCAGCGGCCTGACGGTTGACCAGGACTATCACTACAAGGTGGTCTCCACTGACACCTCCGGCAACAGCGCCGGGTCGGCGGACCAGGTGTTCCACACCGCCAGACTGATCACCATCACCGCGACGCAGGATACCTGGATATCCAGCGCCGCGTCGAAACAGAATCTTAATTTCGGAGGAGATACCGATATCGACGTCGGCGAGAACGGGGCCGCGGAAGCGCGCCGCGGCCTGCTGAGATTCGACCTTTCCGCGATTCCCTACGGCTCCACGATCAACAACGCTACGCTGTCGTTAAATGAGCACTCCCAGGCAGATACATCGACGCCGGCCCTGGGCGTCTATTATGTCCTGCCGGCAAAGCTCTGGACGGAAGGAACCGGTACCGGCACCGCCAGCGGTGACGGCGCTACCTGGCTCAGTTACGACGGTCCCGGCGCCGACACCTGGTCGAGCCCCGGCGGCGACGGCGACTTCAACGCCACCGCCAGCGCCACCGCCAGCGCGCTGGATGTCTCCGGAGGGGCAGGCTGGGTGAACTGGGACGTGAGCGGACTGGCGCAATCCTGGATCAGCGGCTCCGTCGCCAACAACGGCGTCTTCATCAAGAAGACCTCCGGCAGCGGCGCCACCGATTTCAAAAGCTTTTATTCGGCGGATTACGCCAATGCGATGCTGCGGCCGAAACTGGTGATCGAGTACGTGCCGGCGCCGGTTTCGATCACGATGACGATCAGCGGCACGTACAACCGGGATGGCAGCAGCGGCGGCGGCACTGGTGTCGATTTCGGGCAGGTGGACCCGTTGAAACCGTATGTCATAGGCAGCGGCGGGACGCCGCCGGCGCCTTATGCGGTCCAGCTGAGCCTGCAGTCGAACGCACTCTGGAGCCTGAGCGTCGCCGCCAGCAGCGACCTGACGCTGCAGTCAAACCCGGCCGACACCATCAGCGTCGCCAATCTGGCCTGGAAAGCAAGCGGCAGCGCCGATCCCTGGCGCCCGTTTCAGACTGCCAGCGACCCCATCACCAGCGGCTACCCGGTGCTGACTCCGCAGACCTTCGGCTATGATTTTCAGCTGAACATCCCCAACGTGGCGACGCCGGGCTCGTACATTACAAAAGTCGTATATACGGCGGCTTACGCGGGCTGACCTCCAGGCCAGATTCCTATGCGGCGGCATGCGCCCGTTGACCGTGATAGCTGAAAGGCCTCAGTCGTCAAGCACAACATAGGTAGCGGCGCTGGAACCGGCGCTAGACCCACTGCAGCATGTCGTCGATCAGGCCCACCTCGAACAGCAGGCTCAGGCGCTGCGCGGCGTTGCGTGCTTCCTCCAGCTGCAGCCGGGCCTCTTCCGTCTTGCCCTCGGCGATGTACGCCCGGGCCAGATCCAGCTGGTTGTCGATCATCGTCCGCAGCAGCTTGCGGGTCTCTTCTTCGCCGATGTCGATCATGCGGTTATCCTGCATCGACGGGAAGATCTCGCCAAGCGGCACGTGTGTGCTGGGAGCTGCCGGGGCCGCCTGAGGGGCGGCCGGCGCTTCGCCCGCCGGTGGCCGGCCGGCCGGCGCCATCTCCGCGGCGGCTTCGGCTGCCCGGGCCTGCTGCAGCTCTTCAGCCATGGCGCCCGCGGTGGTGACTGGCCCCGCCGCTTTCCGCTTTTCGGTCCTGCCGGTGCGTTTTCCTCTCGTTGCCCAAGCCAGCAGGATCAGGATGATGATCAGCGCCGAGACGATAATCAGGATGATCTTCCACGGGAATGCCCAGAAAGTGCTGGTCATCACCAGTTTGGTATTGTCGGCTCCGTACTCGATTTCGGCCCGTACGGTGTAGCGGCCGAAGAGAAAGCCGCTGTTCCAGGGGATGGTTATCCGCCGTGAGGACGCCGGCAGCACCGTCCATTCGGCGATCTGCGCTGGCGGCACATCGAGCTCAGCCACCGTCTGGCCCAGCAGGTTGCTGATGTAGATCTTGCCGTGGGGCTTGACGTGGATGTTGCCCTGGTTGTTGAAGACGATGCCGATGTTGATGGGGCCGTACTCGGAAAAGGACGGCACTTCCGGCGCGTTCAGCGTTCCCTGTTCGTTGACGTTGCCGGCTACGCTGATGAGAAACAGCGTGCCCACCCGCTCGATGAGGTTCACCGTGCCGCCCTGGTCCGGGCTGGCGTCATTCTTCGCCGAAGCGAACAGCGCCGCATAGTGGCCGCCGGGCTCCGCATCGCGCGGCACGTTGATCTTGACGTTGAAATCGATGCTCTCCCCCGGCTGCAGCGTGATGCTGTTCACCTCGGGTTCCATCCAGTGCCGGGCGCTGAAGGGGCCGTCCTTGTCACCGAGGAAGATTATGTCCTGGGAGGGATCCTGCGAACCCTCGAGGTCTTCGACGCTGAACTGGACGTTCTTGACGCTGCTGGTGCGGTTGGACAGCGTGATGTCGCGGGTGGCGCTTTGGCCGGGATCCAGGTTCAGCTCAACCTTGGTGGGAGAGATGACCATCTGCTCGCTGGGAGGATCGCTGCTTTTCTGGATCGTGAAAGCTCCCGCCAGCGCCGGGAATGCCACTGCCATCACGAGGCCCACCGCCGTGACGGCGGTCAGCAGCAAGGCAGCCAGGCGGTGGCCGGCCTGTCCGGCGGCCGCCGCCGGAGCGGGTCCAGAGCCGTTTATCGCTTGGTCGTCGATGTGAGTGATGGGTTTAAGGCCTTCCGTTACAGGTTCGACTTTTTTTCTTCGCCTTCCAGGCCGCTATTTCCTGCATCGGCCATACTGGCCAACGGCAAAAGCCCTCTGGCAGGGAGGGCTCGAGCCGTCAATCTTGCGTTGACGTGTTGCTATTCAGTTGTTATACAATCACGGCTGAACCGTCGCCGTAACCGTCACGTTGGCGGAATACGCGCCGGCGGGCTGTATATGCCCCGCGCCGACCCCCGCCTTGAAGAACACGGTGGTGCTGTCGCCGCCGTCCGGAGTCATGCCGCTCGTGGTTTTCACCGGCAGCTTGGAAGTGCCGCTGAAACCGTTGAAAGTGGCATTGTCTGTGCTCCAGCCGAATGCAGACGTGTTGCTTGCTACCGACCATGCCGCCGGACCGCTGAAGTCTGCGAAGCTGTTGGCGCCGCCATCTGTCATGGCTGCTCCCGGCTGCGCGGAAGCGATCTGCAGGTTGTATCCCGTGGCGTTGTTGGTCTTGACGTTCCAGGTCACGTTGCCGCCGACGGACGTGTTGTCGCCAACGATGTCCGGCAGCTGCAGGTTGCTGGGATTGTCAATCGCGATGAAGTCGCCGACATTGACGTTGACGTTCACCGAATCGCTAACCGGTGAAGGCGCCGCGCCAAAGCTTACCGACGATAGAACCAGGAACACCAGCAGCGAAACAGCGCCCAAGAGCAGGATTTTCGCTGGAAGTCTCACCTGGCCACACCCCCTTCCCTTTACCCTTTTCCCCGGTTGATCCGGGCTTTATATTGACCTTCTCCCTTACCCCATGCATCAAAAAAGGCCCAAAAACGCTCGTGTGCGACCGAAGCTTTCCTGGACCGGCATGCCCTGCCATGGGCATAAAAAAAGCCCAGTTCCAAAACCTAAGAGCTTGCGCTGAAAAGCTTCGGCGGCTGGGCTGTCTCTACGGAGACCCCTGGCTTTGCGTCCCCGCCTCACGACGGGTTTGCCTTTTCGTAGATGCGTAACTTGACAACATTATCGTCATGGCAAAGAATAGCTTTAGTATTTTGTTAGTAGTTTTCGGTGTGTGCTAAGGTATGTAGGTATGTATCCTGATCTTTTTTCCATCGGTCCCTTCTCAGTTCATTCCTTCGGCCTGATGATGGCGATAGCTTTCATTGCCGCCGGGATCTCGGCCTACTACGAATTCCGGCGCAAGGGTATGGACACCGAGAGCATTTACTGGCTGGTGATCGCGGCAGCGGTGGGCGGCCTCGTCGGCAGCAAGATCAACTATCTGATCCAGCATCCGGATGAGCTGCGTGACAGCCCCCTGACCGCCGCCTTCAGCGGCGCCGGCCTGGTGTGGTACGGCGGTGTCATCGGCGGCGCCATCGCGGGGTTTCTGGTGGTGAGGCTCTACCGCCTGTCCTGGGTAAAGGTGCTGGATGCGGCCGCGCCCGCGATGGCGATCGGCTACGCTTTCGGGCGGATCGGCTGCTTCCTCAACGGCGATGACTATGGCCAGCCGTCTCACCTGCCCTGGGCGATGCAGTTCCCCAAGGGCTCGCCGCCGACTCCTCCCGGCATCGCCGTGCAGCCGACACAGCTGTATGAATCTTTCTCGTCCGTGGTCATCTTCCTCATCCTGATGTATGTTCTCAGGGGAAGGCTGAGGCGTCCCGGAGCGATGATCAGCGCCTACCTGGTTATGGCGGGTGTGGAGCGCTTCCTGGTCGAGTTCGTGCGCATGCACCGCGACGGCCAGCTGCAGGCGCAGGTGATCTCGGTGATCGTTGCCGTGCTGGCCGCCGCCGCCCTGGTTCTGATCTATAGACGGCGGCCGCAGGATCAGCCCGACCCGGCGTGATGACAGCCAGCCGGGCATGCCTTTGAAGGATGTGCTTTAAGGTCACCCTTTGGAGATCACCCAAGTAACATTCGTCGCTTTTTTCTGGGCCTTCGTCGCCGGGCTGGCGTCATTCCTTTCCCCTTGTGTGTTGCCGCTGCTGCCGGGCTATCTCTCATTTGTCTCCGGCGTCGGCGTGGATGAGCTCGGCGCCCGCACCAGGAAAGTGGCGATGGCCAGCGGCACCTTCGTGGTCGGCTTCGTCATCCTGTTCAGCCTGCAGGGAGCGGTGGCTGGGGGGATGGGGGAGTCGCTCACCGGTATCATCAGCCCGGGCGGAGTCGATCACCGCATTCTGGAGGTCTTCGGCGGCGTGGTACTGATCATCTTCGGCATCTTCGCGCTCGGCATCATCAATCCGATGTGGTTCCAGAAGGAACGGCGTCTGCGCCTGATCCGGAAACCGGCCGGCACGATCGGCGTCGTGCTGGCGGGGATGATGTTCTCGGTGGGCATCGGTCCCTGTACGGGTCCGCTGCTGGGCTCGATCTACATGCTGGCGATCGGCACGCAGAATCCCGCCGCGGGCGCCAGCCTCCTTTTCGTCTATGCGCTGGGAATGGGCGTGCCTTTTGTGCTTTCCGGCTTTCTTTTTGCCCGGCTGATAGGAACATTTGGCTTCATCAAGAGACACTTTGCGGTGCTCAAGATCGTCTCCGGGGCGATGCTGATCCTTTTCGGGCTGATCCTCGCTACCGGGCAGATCGAGGTGCTTTCCGCCTGGATGCAGAAATGGCTGCCGAGCATCAATATCTGAATCTGTTCATTTTGTTGAAGCTCGGGCTGCCGGATGTTAGTATATTTTCGTTACGCGGTTACTTCTCACGTCGCAGACGCTGGCTTCCTGATCCGTCCTTTTCCGCCAGGCAATCGATGCTTGCCGACGGTTTTTTTGCCACCGGCCGCCCGTGGCCTGGCCTGGTTTGATGAATACCGAACAACAAACAGAAGACCTTACTCCCATCGGTGATGACGATGGCTGGCGTCCGCTTGACATAGTTCTGGCGCTGGGCGCTTTTGTGGCGATTGTGGCCATCGCCATCGGCGGCTATTTCTATTACGAGTCGACCCGTCCCGCGCCGATCACGGATGGAACGGTGGCGCCGGCTTTTTCGCTGCCCCGGCTCAACGGCCCCAGCGTGAGCCTGTCCGACTACCGCGGCAAGGTCGTCCTGATCAACATCTGGGCAAGCTGGTGCAACTCCTGCCGTCAGGAGATGCCCTCGATGGAAAAATTCTACGAGAGCATGAAGGGGAAGCCCTTTGAGATCCTTGCCGTCAGCATCGACGCGCAAAAGAACGACGCCGACCAGTTCGCCAAGGAGCTGGGGCTGTCATTCCCCATCCTGCTAGACCCGGGCAAGAATATCTACGACCTGTATCAGGCGACGGGACAGCCGGAGACCTTCATCATCGACAAGCAAGGCAAGGTAGCGAAACATGTCATCGGTCCCGACACCTGGACCGACGCTTCATCACCCAACGTCGCATTAATCCAACAGTTAGTGAGCAGCTGATGAAAGATAACCTGAAATGGCTGATCCTGCTGCCGGTCCTGGGGATCGTGATCGTGCTGGCCATTTTTATTCCCCGGCTTGTCAGCAGCGACAGCAGCGCCAGTGACAATTCTGCCACATCCCAGAATAACCAGGTGGTGCAGCAGCAGATCGATCAGGACAATACGACGATCACCAATTACCAGGATCTGACCAAGAAGAATCCTGGCGATCAACTGGCGTTGCGGAAGCTGGGGGACACCTTTGCCGATCTGGGCGATCTGCAGTCGCAGGAGGGGAAAATCAATGACGCCGCCTGGAGCTACAAGTGGGCGGTGGACCAGTATCGCCAGTACCTGAAGCTGAATTCGGGCGATACCGAGGTGCGAATCGACCTGGGCTACACTTACACCCAGCTGAACATGGGCGATGTGGCCATGCGGGAGCTGCAGACGGCGGTGGCGCAGCAGCCGGGCAATCAGCGCGGCTGGCTCAACATCGGCTATCTCGACCTGCAGACGGGCAAGGTGGATGAAAGCAAAGCTCCGCTGCAGAAAGCGATTGCTCTCGGCGCCAGCAGCCAGTACGGCCAGGATGCCAAACAGCTGCTGGACCAGGCCAATAACGGCGGCACCCAGAACCTGGTGCCGGTTTCGCCCTAGTGGCGCTTCAGCCCGGTAGAGTTCCGGCCCGGCAGATCAAGGAAGACAAAGGGACGGCCCCAGGCCGTCCCTTTTTAAATCCTGTTTGTTGTCCGGGGACACGGAGAATGCCGCGCATTCATCATGTCCCCGGGGAATATTAAGCGCTTTCGCGCAGGTGCTGCGTCTCCTGCAGCTCCTTGAGCCGTGCCAGCGTGTTGGCCTCTATCTGGCGGATGCGCTCGCGGGTGACGCCGAACCGGCGGCCGATCTGCTCCAGCGTACGCGGGTGCTCGCCGTTGAGTCCGTAACGCAGTTCGAGGATCTTGCGCTCCCGGTGCGGCAGGGAATTCAGCACCTTGTTGAGATCGTCCTTCTTGATCTCGATCATCGCGGCGTCAAGCGGTTTGGGCGTGCCCTCGTCCTCGAGGAAATCTCCCAGCTCCGCTTCCTCTTCGTCGCCGACCGGCTTCTCCAGGCTTACCGGGCTCTGTGAGATCTTGATCAGGTGTTGTACCTTCTCCACCGTGGTATCCATCGCCGCGGCGATCTCTTCCGGCGCCGGCTCGCGGCCCAGATCCTGCACCAGCTGCCGCTTGGCGCGCACGAGGTGATTCAGCTTTTCCACCATGTGCACGGGAATGCGGATGGTGCGCGCCTGGTCGGCAATCGCGCGCGTCACCGCCTGGCGGATCCACCAGGTGGCATACGTCGAGAATTTGTAACCGCGGCGGTAATCGAATTTCTCTACCGCGCGGATCAAGCCCAGGTTTCCTTCCTGGATCAGGTCCAGGAATGATAGCCCCCGGCCCAGGTAACGCTTGGCGATGCTGACAACCAGCCGCAGGTTGGCTTCCACCAGCCTGCTCTTGGCGTCCATGTCGCCGCGCTCCATGCGCTTGGCCAGCGACACCTCCTGCGCCGCCGACAGCAGCGGGATGCGGCCGATGTCACGCAGATACATGCGCAGCGAGTCATCGGTAGCCGTCGGCCGCTCGTGCTCCACCGGCTCCGGTTCTGGCGGCTCCTCGACGAAAGCATCAGGCTCGCCAAGCTCTTCGATCTCGTCCTGCTCGACGATATCGATGCCCTGATCGGTGATGCGGGCATACACCTCTTCGATCTGCTCGGTCGAGAGGTCCGCCTCCTGCAGGGCGTCGGCAATGTCATCCAGAGAAAGGAAACCCTTTTCCTGACCTTTTGTTATCAAGTTTTGCGTCAATTCATTTGGAAGTTCTGTCATCGATGTCACTTTGATTTTATCTTTCTAGTTACGTTTGTCTTATCCTTTATTTGCCCGCCTTAAGCAAATGCCAAGCGGCCATTGTACCACAGTCGCGCTAAGCCTGCTCCACCACGCAGGTCAAAAAAGTGCACCAAATAGATATCGGCGCAAAAATAATCCAGGGGAGGGGACAGCGAAACACGACTAATAACATTATTTTATACCCATTCGCGGAATTGCTTAAACGGCTTCCAAAGCCATCTGGCTCTTGATCCAGCCCGAGGATGCCGCTCTCACCAGGGCATCAGCCCCTCCCTCCCGGAATTTCGTGGTCCGTTACGGTCTCGCTGAGGTGGCTGGAGCGTTAAGTCGCGCAGGACGGTGGAGCCTCCGCGGTCTTGCATGTACCGGATATTGTCGACGCAGCCGGGGCTGCCAGGCGGTGAATGCTGCTGGCTCGAAGCTGATGCATTTCGTCAAGGAAACGCCACATTTTGACATCGTGTATATAATTTGGCGATTGACAAATGGCAGGGAAAGACTAAAATGTAATAATTGACTATAATAATCCGGGTTCATGCATTACTCGCGCGCGGTTAAAGATATTCTGGAAAGTTTCCGCACCTGCATGTCCGGGAATAAAAAAATATTCGCCGTTCTGCTGTTTATGTTCAGACAGGGATGAATTGTGAGCCCAAGGGGGACTGACGGTGGCGGCGGGGTTAGTTATCCTGCGTGTAAAAGCCTAACCCCAGGGGCTGCATGAACAACGATGAGAACATTTCCGGTCTTACCGGCTGGCACCCGTACTATGTGTCGGCGGAATGTCATGATGGTGATTCCGGCGCATATCAAGCGAGCGTCGCTACCGAGAGCGTAGCAACTGAAACCCGGGTCTCACCCGGTGTCTGGGCGGGCCGGCGCGACTTCTTCAATGCCGGTGTTTCGGTCAGAGAAGCTGCTGCCCGCGCCGAACAGGCAACCAGGAAAATCACTCTGATCATTCCCTGCTTCAATGAGGCCGGCACCATCGGCCATGTCATCGATGGCATACCGCATGAGAAAATCACGGCGGCGGGCTGCTCCATCGATGTGATCGTGATCGACAACGATTCCAGCGACAACACCGAAGCGGTGGCACGGCGCCATGGCGCCCATGTCATCCATGAGCCAAAAAGGGGAAAGGGTCAAGCTATCAAGACGGCCATGTCCGCAATCGACGACGATTGTGATTACGTGGTCATGATCGACGGTGACGATACCTACAAGACGGCTGAGATCCTGCGTCTCATCGAACCGCTGGAGAGCGGCTTCTGTGACGTGGTGCTGGGCTCCCGGCTGGCGGGGCGGATGCGCAAGAGCTCGATGAAGCTCCTCAACCGCCTGGGCAACTGGTTTTTTTCCTTCCTGGTCCGGCACATCTTCAAGGTCAACATTACCGACACGCTCAGCGGCTACTTCGCCTGGCGCCACGAAGTCATCAGGAACCTGCGGCCGCATCTGAAGAGCTCCGGCTTCGCCATCGAGATGGAGATGATCACCAAGATGTCGCGGCTGGGTTATGAGATCTATTCCGTCCCCATCACTTACGCTCCCCGCATCGGCGAGTCC
>JAJYLK010000136.1 GCA_021787775.1 Actinomycetes bacterium
CGTCTGGCAAAGTAATCCTTTTTTTGGCTGTCTTCCTTTTATTTGGCTGGATTTGGAGGAATTTCAGCCTGCATGCCGGTTCCGCGGCGATAGAGGGACTGGATGACCGGGTCGACCAGCAGCCGGTAGATCTCGATTATGCGTCCCTGCTGCCCCGGCAATCCAATAACCGGCACCCCGCCAATCAGCGCCGCGGTTGAGTGCTTATACTGATCCGGTTGGCGTTCCGATCGGCCTGGTTGGGCCGGCATCCCGGGCGCGGGCGGATCGGCCAGGCCGGCGACGACGGCCGCGGTCAGATCGGCGTCGCCTGCCGAGCTGCCCCCGCTGACCAGCAACAGCTGGCAGCGGCCGGATGCCGCCGACAGCCCGGCGGCAATCGCCGTTTCGTCGTCGGGGCAGATTCCAAGCGGGACGGGCACGGCGCCGGACTGGCGCACCAGACCGGCCAGCGCGAAGTAATTGCTGTCCCGGATCTGTCCGGATGAGGGGGCCGCACCGGCGTCCACAAGCTCGTCGCCGGTTGAGAGAATGCCTGCGTGTAGTGGAACGAGAACCTCGACGGTGAGGATCCCAGAGCCTGCCAGCAACCCCATGTCGGCGACATCGAGGCGTTTGCCGGCTGCCAGCAGGGCCGATCCTGCCCGCACCTGCTCACCGGCGGCAACCACGTTTTCGCCGCAGGTCAAAGATGCAAATAGCGTTACCGCATCTGCTCCTGCCGGCGCAGTCGATTCCGACATGATCACCGCGTCGGCCCCGCGCGGCAGCATCCCTCCGGTGGGGATCGCCGCCGCTTCGCCCGGCCCGACTGCGATGGTTGGCGCGGTCCCCATGAATACGCGGCCGCTTAGCCTCAGGTGAACCGGCCTGGCCGGCGAAGCTCCGCTGGTGTCGGCTGCCCGCACCGCGAAACCATCGACGCGCGAGTGGGTGAACGGCGGCAGTTCGCCAGGGGCGGCGATGTCGCGGGCCAGGTACCGGCCGAACGCCTCCTCCAGCCCGCGGCTTTCGGTCCTGAGCGGGGACAGCGGAAATCCGGCGAGCATGGTTTCTACCGTCTCCAGGGTAACCATTGTCTTTTCTCTCCTTCCGCCGAAGGACGCCCGCCAGCCGCCTGGGCCAGCCGTTTAAATATCTGCGGTTGACGTGCCGGTATCTTCCGCGGCCGCCGCCCGGGTGCGGCTGACCGCCTCCCTGAACGCCGCGATAATGTCACCGCTGGCTTCGTAGGCGCGGATCTGTCGCAGGGCCCCGTTCCCGTGCTGGAGGATATTCTCCACCCTTGCCATATGGCGTCCCAGGCCCAGCTGCTCCTGCGCCTCCGTGCTGTAATCGATTATTTCGCGGATGGCTTCCCCGGCCGGGAGCTCACGACGGGTGTAGAAGTCCACCAGCTTGCCGTCCAGGCCATGACGGATGGCGCGCCAGAAATTCTCCTCCACCTCGTGCGTGGTCAGGACTGGCAGACGCCGCCCTTCATCGTGGTCTGCCGCCAGCTGCGCCACCAGCGCCAGCGTCAGCGCCGCGACTGCCATGGTGTCGCGGACGTCGCCCTGGCAGTCGCAGATGCGCACCTCGAGCGTGCCCATCAGGGGATGCGGTCTGACGCTCCACCAGATCTCGGTGGGCTCGCTGATGCAATTGGTGGCAAACAGCGTTTCCACCAGCCCGGCATACTCATCCCAGCCGTGGAACGGACCCGGAATGCCACAGCGGGGAAAGAACTTGGTAAACAGCTGCGATCTGGTAGAGTGCAGAAAAGTGTAGCGGTTCTCGGAAAAGGGAGAGTTGGCCGACAGCGCCAGCAGGTGCGGCAGATATCCGCGCATGGCGTTGAAGACCGCGATCATCCGTTCCCGGCCGCGGATGCCGATATGCGTGTGCATGCCGAATGTGACATTGCGCCAGGCGCAGTAGCGGAGCTCCCGGTCGATGATGCGGTAGTGGGGGGTATCGATGATGCGCTGGTCCTGCCAGTCCGCAAACGGGTGCGTACCGGTGGCCGCCAGCGTGAGCTCAAGCTCTGCCGCGGAGGCGAAAAGCTGCCGGCGCTTGTCCAGCAGGTCGGCTTCGGCCTCGGCGGCAGAATTGCTGACCCCGGTACAGATCTCGATTTCAGAGGCTATCAGTTCGCCGCGGACGGAATTTCCCAGGCGCGCCTGCGTTTTCTGCTGCAGCTCCTCGAAACGCGGAGTCAGCTCCAGCGTCGCCGGATCCAGTAGCTGGAATTCTTCCTCGATGCCCAGGGTGAAGTCCTCTGTGCCATCAAAGCGGGCCGCAACCTGCTCCATGCTGTAGCGCTCCGGTGCCACGGGCTACTGCGAGCGCTCGTTAAGCCGGATCAGGTCTTCATATGTTTCCCGCCTGATGACCACGCGCGCATTTCCGTCGCGGACAAAAACCACGGCAGGCCTCGGCTGGCCGTTGTAGTTGCTGGCCATCGAATAGCCGTAGGCGCCGGTTGCCGGCGTCACGAGGATGTCGCCAGGCGCCGGGTCCGGCAGCGGTGCGTCCTTCACCAGGATATCTCCCGATTCGCAGTGCTTGCCCGCTATGGTCACCGTCTCCGTCGGCTCGGCCTCGGGCCGGCTGGCGATCAGGGCTGTGTAGGCGGCGCCGTAAAGCGCCGGCCTCAGGTTGTCCGACATGCCTCCGTTGACGGCGGCATACCTTCTCACGCCGGGGATGCTCTTGATGGTTTCGATTTCGTACGCGGTCAGTCCGGCGTTGGCGACGATCGAGCGGCCCGGCTCCACCGCGATCCGCGGCAGCTTGAGCCCGGCGCGCTTTGTCTCGGCGGCGACAGCGCTGGTGACCGCCTCGGCGTAATCGGCCACGGATGGCGGCTGGTCATCCGCGGCATAGGCGATGCCCAGGCCACCGCCCATGTCCAGCAAGCGGCACTCAAAGCCGAGCTGCTCGCGGCACTGGGCCATGAAATCAGCCATCACCGCAGCAGTTTTGCGGTAGGGCTCCATGGAGAAGATCTGGGAGCCGATGTGGCAGTGAAGCCCCACGAGCTCGAGGTTGGCGGCCGCCATGGCGGCTTTGACCGCCGCCAGCGCCGCGCCTTCGCTCAAGGTGAATCCGAACTTCGAATCCTGCTTGCCGGTCTGGATGTAATCGTGTGTGTGCGCCTCGATGCCGGGCGTCACCCGGAGCAGCACCGGCTGGATGCGGCCGGCCTGGGCAGCGGCTTCATCGAGAACGCGGAGCTCGTCCAGTGAGTCGAGCACGACATGGCCGATCTCGTTGCGGACGGCCTGGTGAAGCTCGTCCCGGGTGTTGGCATTGCCGTGCAGGAAGATGTCTTCCGGCGGAAACCACGCCGACAGCGCTGTGAACAGCTCGCCTCCGGAGGCGACATCCAGCGACAGGCCCTCATCGGCCATGAGCTGAAAGAGCGCCAGGCAGGCAAAGGCCTTGCTGGCGTAGATTATGCGCGTACTCTCGGCCCGGCTGTCGAACGCCTGGCGATATTCGCGGCAGCGGTTCCTGATCTCCTGCTCGTCATAGATGAACAGCGGTGTGCCGAACTCGCCGGCAAGCCCGGTGACGTCGCATCCGCCGACCTCAAGGTGACCGTCAGCGTTGACCCGCGCAGACCGCGGCAGTGGTGGAGTGATGATGCTCATTGGAACCAGAAAATTAACACAGCGCCAAGCGGCGGGTCAAACATCCGGCGGCGTACGCAGCCGGCCGGGGTGGCGCCTGCGCGGCTTCTGCGAGCCGGCCGTCAGCCGGATCATACACGGGCAGACATGGAGATGCCGCTCACTTTCGGCGCGCCGATGCAGCCTGGCGGCGCGCCGAACTCCCGGCGGTAGCTTGAGCCGGTGATTCCGCCTCTGATATCATCCTTGTGGATGACGGCGGCCAAATTCAATTTCACGTCTTATATGGGGGACACGCCTCCGCAATTTGCCAATCGCAGCGAGGAGGAATGCGCCCGCATCCTCGACTATTACCGGATCCCCTGGATGTACGAGCCGCGCACCTTCGTTCTCGAGCGTGACGTTCAGGGAAGCGTCATCGAAGCCTTCACGCCCGACTTCTACCTGCCCGAACAGGATCTGTTCGTCGAACTGACCACGATGAAGCAGGCGCACGTCACCAAGAAGAACATGAAGATCCGCAAGGTGCGGGAG
>JAJYLK010000137.1 GCA_021787775.1 Actinomycetes bacterium
CCCCGGCTCCCCGAATATCTTCGGCTGGAGAACAGGATGGGGCTGACCAACGCGATCGCCGGCAACGCTTCGCTACGGGAGGCCCTGCAGATGATCGAGGCCAAGGATCTGGTCATCGCGGTGGAGAGCCGGGGAGGCGAACCGCGCGGCCTGCCGGCCACCAGCATGAACGGGGTCAAGCCGATTTACTGTGCCACTTCCGGACCGCTGCCGCCCAACCCTGGCGAACTGGCTGCCTCGGACAAGTTTGGCGCGCTGATCGCCGAGGCGCGCGAGTACGCCGACGTCGTTCTGGTCGACGCGCCCCCGGTAGGGGCCGTCGGCGACGCAGTCAGTCTGGCCGGCAAGATCGACGGGATAATCGTGGTGATCAAACTGGGGCAGACCTCGAAGAAGTCGCTCAGGTTGATGCACGACTTCATCGAGTCCGTGCCCTCGAATGTGCTGGGCCTGGTCGTCACCAATGCCGATGCCGCCGGCAGATACGGCGGCAGTTATGACTATTACAACAGCTACGGATACTGACAGAGGGTACGTCAGGCAAGTCTTATCGGGATCGAGGGGTGAAGCACATGCGTCAGAGCAACTTCAGCGATGATCCATCGCTCCCCGCGACAGGGCTGCTCTCCGAGAGTTCCCTGAAAGAGAAACTCGAGCAGCGAACTGCTACGGTCGCTGTCATCGGCCTGGGCTACGTCGGACTGCCTCTTTGCGTCAGCGCCGCCGAGGCCGGCTTCAAGGTCGTGGGTTACGACAGCGACGAGACGCGTGTCTTCCGGCTCAAAAACGGTGACAGTTATGTCGGTGACGTGAACGCTGAACAGTTGGCTGCACACCTGTCCTCCGGCAAATTGGTCCCGGCAAGCGATCCGGCTGTGATTGCGGGTGCGGATGTGATGATCATCTGCGTGCCGACGCCGCTTAACCGCAACCAGGTGCCCGATCTTTCCTTTATCCGCCAGGCAGCGCGGCTTGTGGCCGCTCATCTGAAGCCGGAAACACTGGTGGTGCTCGAGAGCACCACCTACCCCGGCTGTACGCGCGATGAAGTCCGGCCGGTGCTGGAAAAGACCGGCCTCAGGGCAGGCAAGGATTTCTGGCTTGCGTTCTCTCCTGAACGCATCGATCCGGGCAGCGGCCGCGATCCGGCTGCGATTCCCAAGCTGGTTGGCGGCATCAGCCGGAGCTGCACTGGGATAGCCACCCTGTTTTACAGTCAGTTCCTGGCGCAGATCGTCGCTCTTTCTTCCAGCGAGACGGCCGAGATGGCGAAACTTCTGGAGAATATCTACCGTTCGGTCAACATCGCACTTGTGAACGAACTGGCGGTGATCTGCAATCGCATGGGCATCAGCGTCTGGGAAGTTGTTGACGCCGCCGCCACCAAGCCGTACGGGTTCACCCCTTTTTATCCCGGTCCGGGGCTTGGCGGCCACTGCATCCCGATTGATCCTTTTTATCTTTCCTGGAAAGCGCGCGAACTGGGTCTGCCGACCGAATTCATCGAGCTGGCAGGCAGGATCAATACCCGCATGCCGGAGTACGTCGTCGAGCGGATTTCCGCGGCGCTTAATTCGCGCCAAAAATGTCTGCGGGGCTCCCGGATCCTGCTTGTGGGGGCGGCATACAAGGAGGGTGTCAGCGACCTGCGCGGCTCGCCATCGATACGGGTTGCGGAGCTGCTCATGCGCTCCGGCGCCGAGGTCGGCTATCACGATCCCTATGTCGCCGCTTTGACCGTTTCGGGCAAAACCTTCGCCAGTACGCCACTGGACGAGCAGCTGCTAGCCGGCAGCGACTGTGTGGTGGCGCTCACGGCTCACAGCTGCATCGATTGGGACATGGTGGCGCGCTTGGCGCCTCTGGTCCTGGATACACGCAATATCGTGCCCCGGGATGGTGCGGGGATTTATTCCATATAGGAACACATCTTGGGAACGCATCTGTAATTATGTCAAAACAGGTCAGAATAGCCGTAGCCGGAACCGGGCACTGGGGCAAGAACCTGGTGCGTAATTTCCACCAGCTAGGCGCCCTGGCAGCGATCTGCGACAGCGATCCGTTGACTCTTTCGAGGTTTCGTGATGAATACCCCGGATGTCATACCGTGCCGGATTACGCTGACATCCTTTCCGATGCGGATATCGACGCTGTCGTGCTGGCTACGCCGGCAGAGACGCACTTCAGCCTGGCGCAGCAGGCGCTGCTGGCGGGCAAGGATGTTTTTGTCGAGAAGCCGCTTGCCCTCACGACTGCCGATGGGGTCGAGCTGGCCCGGTTATCGGCCAGGCTGGACCGGGTCCTTATGGTCGGCCACCTGCTCTGGTATCACCGCGCAATCGGCAAGATCCGCGAGCTGGTATCGGCCGGCGCGCTGGGCGAGATCTACTACATGTCTTCCCACAGGCTCAACCTGGGAAGGGTGCGGCGGGAGGAGAACGTCCTCTGGAGTTTCGCGCCCCACGACGTCTCGGTGATGATCATGCTCGCGGGCGGTCTACCGGTGAGCGTCAGCGCTACCGGTGGCAGCTATCTGCAGCCCGGCATCAGTGACACCACGCTCACCAGCCTGACGTTTGCCGGCGGCGTCGGGGGCCACATCTACGTCAGCTGGCTGCACCCGTTCAAGGAGCACAAGCTGGTCATTATCGGAAGCCGCCGCATGCTGGTTTTCGATGATCTGCAGGATTACGAAAAGATCAGGCTTTATGACAAGGGAGTCGAACCGGGAGAGGCGCTCAGGTTGCGCAGCAACGGCTACGAGGTCGTCCCGTTTGAAGCGGAGGAGCCGCTGCGGCGGGAATGCGCTCACTTTCTGGAATGCATCGCCACCAGGCGGCGGCCCGACACCGATGTCGAGAATGGCGTCGAAGTGCTGCAGGTCCTGGAAGCCGCCCAGGCTTCACTTGGCGCGGGCGGGGACCCGGTGCAGATCGTCGCTGCTGCCGCTCCAGATGCGGTCGCCGGAAAATCCCTTCCCCTTTCCGAGAGTTGAAGGAAGGAAGCGTGCCTGCCAGCGATCAGGGCGGATTTATCGACCCGTCAGCCCGCCTGGGCAAGGGGACGCGGCTCGGTCCGGGCAGTCAGGTTCACGCGAACGCGGTGCTGGGAGAGGGGTGCATCCTGGGCAGCGGGGTCATCATCGGCGAGGATGTCCAGTTAGGCGGCGGCGTGCGCATGGATGACTACGCCGTGCTCGGCAAAAGGCCGCTGCGCTCCCGCATGAGCGTCTTTGATGCCGGAGAACAGCTGCCGCCGCTTGTGGTGGGAGAAGGCAGCCTCATCGGCACCGCGGCGGTTGTCTACCGGGGGGCGGCGGTCGGCGCCAGCGTGCTGATCGCCGACCAGGCGACTGTGAGGGAATCCGTGAACATCGGCGGGTCTGCATTGAGAATGGCAGCAGTGTCGGCCGGTTCTGCAAGCTGGAGACGGGCTGCTATATCACGGCGCTGTCCATCCTGGAGGATTACGTCTTTGTCGGTCCCGGCGTCCTCACCAGCAACGACAACTTTTTGGGCCGGACCGAAGCCAGACTCGCGTTAATGAAAGGACCGACCATCAGGGCCGGCGGCCGGATTGGCGCCGGCGCCACGCTGCTTCCCGGTGTGGTGATCGGCCGCGACGCCGTCGTCGCCGCCGGGGCTGTGGTCACGAAAGATGTCCCGGAGGCGTGCGTAGTCATGGGTGTTCCCGCCCGCCAGGTACGCGATGTGCCGGCAGAGCAGCTGCTGGAGCCGCACATCGAAGAGGTCAACCGCAAGCTGCGCTGAGGAAGGGCTGGATGGAAGGCAACCAGGACAACAACAGGCTTGTGGTCAACGGCGCGGGCGGCGCGGCCACGCACGCGGCTGTGCCGCTACTTGATTTAGAGGGAATTCATAGGGGGATCGGCGATGAGCTCCGGCAGGCATTTGCGCGGGTGCTGGCAAGCGGCCGCTTTATCCTCGGACCCGAGGTCGAGAAGTTCGAGCGGGAGATGGCGGCGTATTGCGGCACGGCGCATGCGGTCGGGGTGGCCTCGGGCAGCGACGCCCTTTATCTCAGCCTGCGGGCGCTCGGCATCGGGCCCGGAGACGAGGTGATCACCACCCCCTTCTCTTTTATCGCCACGGCTGAATGCATCGCCCAGGCGGGGGCCGCGGT
>JAJYLK010000138.1 GCA_021787775.1 Actinomycetes bacterium
TTTACCTCCTGCTGGGCGCCCTCTTCTTCGGCCTCGATCTGAGCGGAGCGGCGGTGCTGCCGGCGCTGGTGGCGCTGCTGCTGACGGTGATCGCTTTCAGCAGCCTCGGCATCATTTCCGCCAGCTTTATCATGATCTTCAAGCGTGGCGACCCGATCGCCTGGGCGCTCAGCACCTCGTCGACGCTGCTGGGAGGCGTCTACTATCCAATCTCAGTGCTGCCCAGCTGGCTGCGGGGAGTCTCCTACGCGTTCCCGATCACGTATTCGCTCGAAGCGATCCGCCTGTCGCTGCTCAAGGGCGCCGGATTTACCACCGTCGGCGGCGACCTGATCGCGCTGGTGATCTTCTCCGCAATCACTCTGCCGGTCAGCCTGGTGATCTTCCGCTACGCCGTGGCGCGGGCGAAGAAGGACGGCAGCCTGTCTTACTATTAGGCCAGCTTCGCCGCCCAGGCCCAGCGCGAGCATTCGACTTTGGCGCCCCGGTTCTTTACAATGAACATACTGTGTCATATGACACAGGCGGCGCCGGCAACATTTTCCGCCCTGCAGGCGGACGCGCACAGGAAACCATCCTACCAGCCGATTCCCCGACCATGAAAATCAGACCAGCCTTATCCGCAAGGCAGCAACTGAAACTGTCGCCCCGGCTCTATCAGAGCCTTAAGGTTCTGCGGCTGGGCGCCGCCGATCTGAAGGAGCTGATACAGAACGAGCTGGACGAGAACCCGATGCTGGAGATCCCCGAACCTGCCGACTTTGACACGCAGGCCGTTGCCGGCCGCGAACTCTGGGAAGACTACCTCGGCGCCAACCGCAAGGGCGCCGCTAACGGCGGCCGGCAGGCCGCGACTTTCAACATCACCGAGCTGGCCGCCAGCCCGGTCACGCTCAGCGACCATCTTAAGATACAGCTGGACATGGAAGGTCTGTCACCCGAGGATTACCGCATCGGCCTGGCCCTGATCGGCAGCCTCGACGAAGACGGCTACCTGCGCGATCCGGTGGAGATCGTGGCCGGCGCCATCGGCGCCGAAACCGGCCGGGTGCACCAGGTGCTTGCTGCTGTCCAGGCGCTCGACCCCGCCGGGATCGGCGCCCGCAGCCTTGAGGAGTGCCTGCTCATCCAGCTGCAGCAGTTGGGCGCCGGCCGGGTAGCGCTGGCAATCGCGAGCAACCATCTGGCCGACGTGGCCCGCGGCGCCGGCGGCGAGATCGCCAGGGCGCTAAAAGTCCCCCGAGACCAGGTGGAAAAGGCGGTTGCGCTCATCCGCAGCCTCAATCCCTCGCCGGGATCGCTCTTCGACGCCAGCCCGCCGGCGGCAGCCGTCATCCCGGATGTGTATGTGCGCAAGGAACGGGGCCAGATCCAGGTGCTGGCCAACCGCGAAGTCCTGCCGGACCTGCGGACCACCGCCGCTTATGAGCAGCTGGCTGCCGGCGCCGGTGACGGCGCAGACAGCGAAACCGCCGGCTATCTCCAGTCGAAACTGAAAAAGGCATCGCGGCTGATCCGTGACATCGACCAGCGGCGGTCGACCGTTACCCGGGTCGCGCACGCCATCGCCGAAGCGCAGCCCGGCTTTTTCGATTACGGCCCCGAAGGCCTGAAGCCGTTGACGCTGGAAGACATCGCCACCGCGATCAGCCTGCATCCCTCTACCATCAGCCGCGCCATCCTCAGCAAATACATGAGCACCCCCTTCGGCATCTTCGAGCTGCGCTACTTTTTCTCGGCAGGATACGCGGCCGCCGGCGGCGAACTGGCAGCCACGGCCGTGAAGAAACGGCTGGCTCAGATAATCGCCGGCGAGGACCCCCGAAAGCCGTTGTCAGATCAGCGGCTTGCTGATGTGCTCAAGAAGGAAAGCATCACCATCTCACGCCGGACCGTGGCTAAATACCGCGAGGAGCAGGCGATCCCGCCCTCCTGGCAGCGCAAGCGGAAGGCGGTCTAGGGACATGGCGATGGAGAACGCATCCGGCCGGACCGTTCCGGCTCCCGGCCATTTGAGCGTTTCCGGACGGAAAGCCCGCAGCCAGATCCGCGACGCCCTGATCGTAACGGCGGCCGTCGCGGTCATCACCTTTTTCCATTATGCGCCGTTACAGCTCTCCTTCATCTCGCATGACACCTTCCATGTGCTGCTGCGGCGCCTTTATTACTTCCCGATCATTTATGCCGCTTTACGCTTTGGCATCAGGGGCGGCCTGCTGACCTCGGTCGTGGTCACCATCCTGTTCGCCCCTCATGTTACCGAATCGATGGGCGGTTTTTTCGGCGGTTCGATTGACAACTTTTTTGAAATTATTTTCTATAATGTGGTGGCATTCACCACCGGCGCCGTCGTCGATGCCAAGCACCGCCAGAGCCTGCGCTACCAGGAAGTGCTGGAGCTGAACCGCGAGATCGAGGACCGCGAGGCCGCCATCCGCGCCATGAAGGCCTACACCGAGAGCATTTTGAACAGCGTCAGCAGCGGAGTCATCTCCTGCGACCAGCGCGGCCGCGTGGCCACCGCCAACCCGGAAGCGGCGCGGCTGCTGGGCTTCTCGCCCGGAGAGATGGCGATGGCGCCGCTGTCGCGGGTCTTCGCCACGCATACGGAGCTGCTGCGGGCCGCGGAGCTCGTCCTCTCCGGGGAACAGCAGCGGGCCACGCTGGAAACCGACCTGGCGCCAGTCAGTGGCGCGCCCCTGCCGGTTGCAGTGCGGATCACCCCGCATCTGAGCGGCAGCCGGCTACTCGGGATCGTGATCACCATCGAGGACCTGAGCGAGGTAATAGACCTGACCGAACAGCTGCTGCGGGCCGACCGGCTGGCCAATCTGGGCGAGCTGGTTGCCGGCGTGGCCCACGAGGTTCGCAACCCGCTGGGAGTGATCAAGGCAAGCGTACAGATGATGCAGCAGGAGCCGGCCGGCTACGCGGCCGGCACTGAACTTGCGCGGGTCGTGGTGCAGGAGATCGACCGGCTGGATGCGCTGGTGAACACGCTGCTCGATTTCGGCCGGCCGTCCCATTCTCAGCTCGGCCCGGTCTCCGCCGGACGCGCCCTTGATGAGGTCATTCTCATCACCAAGCAGTTCGCCCGGCAGCAGCGGGTATCGGTCCGCCGGGATTTTGACGAAAGCCTGCCGCCGGTCTGGGCGGATGAGGACCGCCTGAAGCAGGTGTTCGTCAATCTGATTTCCAACGCCGTCCAGGCGATGCCCGGCGGCGGCAGCATCACCATCGGCGCCGCCGCCCACGACGGCTTTCTGCAACTGTCCTTCACCGACACGGGCACCGGCATCGCCGGAACGGAAAAAGACCGCATCTTCGATCCTTTCCACACCTCGCGCGCCGATGGTTCCGGCCTCGGGCTTTCGATCGTCCACCGGATCGTCGATGCGCACAACGGCTACATCACCGTGGACAGCGAACCGGGCGGAGGCAGCGCCTTCACGGTCGGGCTACCGCTGGCAGCCCCGGATAGCAACGGCAAGCAAACCCAAGGAGTCAACTGATGTCCAGCTCGATCCTGATTGTGGATGATGAAAAGAACATGCGTTTCGTGATCGGCCGCGCCCTTGCCGGCGCCGGGCACGATGTCAGCGAAGCCGTCTCCGGTGACGAGGCTATCGATTCGTTTGAACGGGCCGTCCCGGACCTGGTGATCCTCGACCAGCGGATGCCCGGCATGGACGGTCTGGCGACGCTGGCGCAGATCAAGAAACGCCAACCGGAGCTGCCCGTGATCATGCTTACCGCACACGGCAATGTGGCCAGCGCCGTGCAGGCCATGAAAGCCGGCGCCACGGAATACCTGATCAAGCCTTTTGACGTCGAGGAACTGAAACTGACCGTGGCCAAGGCGCTCAAGGTCGGCAGCCTCGTGCGCCAGGTCGATTACCTGCGCGGTGAACTTGACCACAGATATGAGACTGGTATTATCGGCGGCAGCAGGCAGATGGCGGCCATCATGGAGACCGTGGACAGGGTCGCCGCCACCAGTGCCACCGTGATGATCTACGGCGAGAGCGGCACCGGCAAGGAGCTGATCGCGCGGGCCCTGCACCAGCGCAGCGGCCGCCGCGAGGGGCCGTTCATCCAGCTCAGTTGCGCCGCCCT
>JAJYLK010000139.1 GCA_021787775.1 Actinomycetes bacterium
ATGCGAAGGAGAGAGATCCCCTGCGGATCTAAAGATGCGGGTAAAGCGGAAAGCCGGCCAGCAGCTCTTCCACGCGGCGGCGCAACTGCTGCCTGTCCGCCCCGGTGGTATGCGGCCTGAGCGCCGTCAGGATGATGCCGGCCACTTCCTCCATCTCCGGCTCCCTGAAACCGCGGCTGGTCACCGCCGGGGTGCCGATGCGGATGCCGCTGGTCACCGTGGGCGGCAGCTGGTCATACGGGACGGCATTCTTGTTGACGGTGATGCCGACCTCCTCCAGGCGGTTCTCCGCCTCGATGCCGGTGATGCCCAGATCGGTGAGGTCGGCCAGCATCAGATGGTTGTCGGTGCCGCCGGAAACCAGCTTGATGCCGCCTTCCTGCAGCCGCTGGGCCAGGAGCGCGGCATTGGCGATCGTCTGCTGCTGCCGCCGCCGGAACTCCTCGGTGGCCGCCAGCTTGAAGCAGACAGCCTTGGCGGCGATGATGTGCATCAGCGGCCCTCCCTGCAGACCAGGGAAGATGGCCTTGTCGATGCCCTTGCCGAGCTCTTCGCGGCACATGATGACGCCCGAGCGCGGTCCCGCCAGGGTCTTGTGGGTGGTGGTTGTCACATAGTCCGCGACCGCCACCGGATCAGGGTGCAGACCCGCGGCCACCAGGCCGGCGATGTGGGCCATATCCACCATCAACCGCGCGCCGACTGCGGCGGCGATCTCGGCGAACCGGGCGAAGTCGATGCTGCGCGGGTAAGCGCTGGCGCCGGCGACGATCAGCTTCGGCTGGTGCTCGCGCGCCAGTTCTTCGATCTCGTCGTAATCGAGCCGGCCGGTCTCGCGGTTAAGGCCGTAGCTGTGCACGTGGTAGAGGCGGCCGGAAAAGTTGATCTTCATCCCGTGAGTGAGGTGGCCGCCGTGAGTCAGCTTCATCGCCAGGATGGCATCGCCCATGGCCAGCTCAGCGAAGTAGACCGCCTGGTTGGCGGTAGAGCCGCTGTGCGGCTGGACATTGACGTGCCCGGCGCCAAAAAGCGCCTTGCAGCGCTCGATGGCCAGCGTCTCCACTTCGTCAACGAACTCGCAGCCGCCGTAATAGCGCGCGCCCGGATAGCCCTCTGCGTACTTGTTGGTCAGTACCGACGCCGCCGCCTCCAGCACGGCGCGGCTGGTGAAATTCTCCGAAGCGATCAGTTCAATCGTCTGCCGCTGGCGCCCCAGTTCCTTTTCCAGCAGCTGCGCCAGCTCGGCGTCAGCCTCCGGAAGCGGCTGCCTGAACTCGGACTGTGTCCGGGGCTCTACTCCGCCGCCGGCCAACTCTTCTCCAGTTCGCTGATCATGCCGATGCGGCGCAAGTGCCGGCCGCCTTCGAAGCCGGTGCTGAGCCAGGTGTCGAGGATGTCCAGCGCCGTCCTGTCCTCCATCATCCGCTGCCCGAGGCAGAGTACGTTGGCGTCGTTGTGGCGCCGGCTCATCTCCGCCTGCTCCACGCTGCAGGGGCCGACGGCCCTGATGCCGGCGATCTTGTTGGCGGTGATGCACATTCCCAGGCCGGTGCCGCAGACGAGGATGCCGCGGTCGACCCGGCCCGCGGCCACCGCGCCGGCCACATCGATGGCGTAGGCCGGGTAGTCGACGCTCAGGTCGGAATCGGTCCCCATGTCAACGACCTCGTGGCCGGCGGCCTCGAGATGCCGGATGGTCATCTGCTTGAGTTCATAACCGGCGTGATCAGCCGCCAGTGCCAATCTCATCTTATTCCTCCTGGCTTTTCTTCCTGCCTGGAATCCGCTGTCCCCGCCCATGCCAGCGCGGCCGCCAGGACCGCGGGGAGCGCCGGTTTGAGCATGCCCAGTACCTCCAGATAATGCTCGACACTCTCCCCGATGGGATCGGGGATGTCGGTCTGTGACGGCGGTTCGGCGCCCAGCGGGCGCGGAAACAGCAACGCCAAGTATACAGTATTTTTTTTCTCCGGGAAGCGGCGGCGGAGCCAGTCATGATGGCGCCTGGTGGCAGCAAGGATGATGTCAGCGGAAGCGGCGATGCCGGCGGTGATTTCGCGCGCCCGGTGAGCGGAGAGGTCCAGTCCCCAGCGGCGGCCGGCCTCCTGCGCCTCCGGTGTAGCGGGGTAGCCGGTAAGGCCATGTGTGCCCGCCGAGCCTACCCGCAAGCGGGCGCTGGCGCCGCTGCGAGCAGCGTAATCCTTAAGCAGCGCTTCAGCCAGTGGGCTGCGGCAGATGTTGCCGGTGCAGACGTAAAGGATAGAGACAGGACGCGCCGCGCTGTCACCCATGATAGAGACGGGACGCGCCGCGCTGTCACCCATTGTTGTGCCATTGGTTGAAATTTATTAGTTTCCGGATGGGGAAATTCATGCGCCGGGCCGACCAATTTCCCTGGCGATCTCATCGATGTCCATCGCCCCTTCCCTCAGGATGACGGCTGGCCTGCCGGCCGCCAGCGGCCGCAGGTCCACGACTGTAGAGGGAGCGCAGCCCTCGATCGGCCCCGCGTCCAGCACGTATTCACAGGCCTGGCGGATTTCTTCCGGAATCTCTTCTGCCGAGCAGGGATCGGGGCCGCCGGCCAGATTGGCGCTGGTCAGCGCCAGCGGCGACGGCAGCCGCTCGAAGAGCGCCGCCGCCGGCTGCGGCAGCGCCCGCACGCCCACGCCGCCGCCGGACGCCACGCAGGCGATCGCCGCCTGCGCCGCGCCCCCCGGCGGCTTCGTCCCCGCAGGCTCCATGACATGTTCACCAGAGCGCTCACGCCCGGTCTCTGCCATAGCTCCAGGTTCATCGGCTTCCGGAAACGGCAGCACCAGCGTCACCGGCCCGGGCAGCAGCGCCTCGACGGCGTTGGTGACCGGCGCCGGCAGCGGCGGGAAATCATAGAAGATCTGCTGCGCATCGGGGAAGACCAGCGCCACCGGTTTTTCCGCCGCCCGCCCTTTGGCGGCGAACAGCCGCGCCAGCGCCGCCGGCCCGGGTTTGCAGGCGATGCCGTAGACCGTATCGCTGGGCAGCGCCACCAGCCGGCCGCGCTCCAGCGCCACGGCCACGCCGGACCAGTCGAAACGGGTCATCGTTTTGATGGGAAGCTGCATTGTCATGTTGATTAGAGAGGCTCTGCTTCTTCCTTCAGCCGCGGCAGCAACTTTTCAACTCCCAGCCGCCTGGCCCAGGCCTAATTCCTGTTGTGACATTTATCCAGACGCTCAAAGTAAAGCTGCCGGAGTTCCTCTCCCGGCAAATCGGGAAAGCGCCGTCTCAGACCATGAAACTACATTCCTGTCCGGCATTTAGTCAAGGGCGCCACTGACCGCTTAGGGTTTATTGTTTTGGAGTTTAAGGGCTTTCTTTTCGTATATAAGGGATCGAAGCGGCGATGCCATTTTGTGCCGGAATCTGAGCCGGCAGCTAAGTGGCGGCCTTCCGGGTTTGATCAAGAATTCGGCCTTTGTATTAAAGACCAGATAATCGTTCCGTTTTCAGGAATCTCAATTTTGCATTTTTGCCACTCGTCAGGCAAGATGCCGATTCTTGCTGTCGCTTGATCCAAGGCGATACTCAAACTCTCAAATTGTTCACTTTCCAGAATTTTGCCATCATCTTTGAAAAAATCGAGGATGAACTCTTCCTGTAAATCTGTGCGACCCTCTCGAAGGGCAAGAGTATGCGATATCCCTACCCAATCTGGATCGATAGGTACAGGGAAGTGAGCCTGAATAAATTTGAACCGGCTTCAACTCATCTCGAATTCTTGTGTATCGAATTAAGGTCTGCATAATTGCTCCCAGCTTGTTTTCATCTTTTCATCAAGGTTAGAACGGGGGTCTTTTATTCTCAGCCGATTCTATAACTTCGAACCGAGCGGTTTTATCCAGCGTCTAATATCCCCTTGACGGGCGTACGTTCGTCCGCCTATAATGTTTTCCTCCACAAGGAAGGGGCAGCCGCCGGACTGAAGGCGGCGCCGGCAGGCCGCCGCGCGGCGGCCACTCTCACCATGAACAGCAGGACGCCAAAACATTTCGACAGGATAGTCGCCTTCTACCGGGCCAACCGGCGCATGCCCAGCCACGCCGAGATCGCCGAGATCGCGGGCTTGAGTTCC
>JAJYLK010000140.1 GCA_021787775.1 Actinomycetes bacterium
TGGATCAGGTTCGGCTTCAGCGCATCCTTCATCAGCACGGTCATCGCGCCGGCGGCGCCGATATCCTCCGCCGTCAGGGGCTTGCCGCTGCGGTCGTAGGCGAAGACGATGCGGCCCATGCGCTCGCGCAAATCTTTCAGGCTGGTCGCCAGCGCCAGGATGGCCATTACTTCCGAAGCTACCGCGATGTCAAAACCGGTCTCGCGCGGCGTGCCGTTCAGGTAGCCGCCCAGGCCGACGACCACGTGCCGCAGCGCGCGGTCGTTCATGTCGATGACGCGGCGCCAGCTGACGGTAAGCGGGTTGATGTCGAGCTTGTTCCTGCCCTCCATCAGGTGGGTGTCGATCATCGCCGCCAGCAGGTTGTTGGTGGCCGACACGGCGTGGATGTCGCCGGTGAAGTGCAGGTTAAGGTCTTCCATTGGCACCGCCTGGGCGTAGCCGCCGCCGGCCGCGCCGCCCTTGATGCCGAACACCGGCCCCAGGGAGGGTTCGCGGATGCAGAGGATGACGTTCTTGCCGATCTTCCTCAGCGCCTGCGCCAGACCCAGCGAGGTGACCGTCTTGCCCTCGCCCCACGGCGTCGGCGTGATGGCGGTGACGTCGATCAGCTTGCCGTCTGGCCGGTCCTTAAGCCGCTCCAGGATCGAGGCGTAGTCGACCTTGGCCTTGTAGCGGCCATAATATTCCAGCTCCTCCTCGAGGATGCCGGCATCGGCGGCGATCTCGCCGATCGGCTTCATCTCCGCTGCCTGCGCGATATCAATGTCTGACGGGACTGTCGTTCCTGAGGCCAAATGCGCTCCTTTCCGCTATGTGCTGAAGGGGACACCTTGCAATATATTCGCGGCATCATGCGGGATAAAGAAACCCCTGACCGCTAAATTAATTGCAAGGTGTCCCGGAGTCACGAATTATATTGTGCCGGCGCGGCGAGCGTCAATAAGAAATACAGATGAAAGGAATCGGTTCTGTTTGTGCGTGCGCGGGCCGGTTGCCGTCCGGCGCCTTGCGGCCGGCGTCAGCCGGCTACGGCGGTTCGGCCTCCCGTGCGGCCGCGCGCGCCGCTTCATAGACATCGCCCAGCGGCACGCCGCGTTCCTCGGCTGCCTGGCGGCAGTCCTCATATTCGGGCGAGATGCTCACCAGCCGTCCCCGCCAGCTACCCAGCTTTACCCGCACGGCGCCCAGCGGCGTCTCAACCCGTTCAAGACGGCGCTTGAGGCAGCGGCGCTCCAGCCGGCTGAAGCGGACGCCGAAGGTCGACGATTCCCGGAAGATGAGATCAAGGAGCCTGTCCTCCTCCCCGGTCGGGCAAAGCAGCGATAGCACCGTGCCCGGACGGCCTTTCTTCATGATCACCGGCGTCAGCCAGACGTCGGTGGCGCCGGCAGCCAGCAGGCGCTCAGCCAGGTAGGCCAGCTGCTCAGGCGTGCTATCGTCGATGTTGGTCTCCATCACGATCTGCTCCCCGGCCTCTTCGCCGGCGGCGCCAACCCGCTCACCGCTGATGCAACGCAGCAGGTTCGGTCCCCGAGTCGCGTGAGAGCCGGCGCCGTAACCGATGCGGCCCATCCGCATCGGCGGCAGCGAACCGAACGAGTCGGCGAAATAGGAGGCCAGCGCAGCCCCCGTCGGCGTAGCCAGCTCCATCGTCTCTTCCCCCTGGAAGACCGGGACCCCCTTCAGCAGGATGGCTGTGGCTGGCGCCGGCACCGGGAGCGGGCCGTGCCGTGTGGGCACCGTCCCGGAGCCTAGTGCGATCGGCGAACAGATGATCTCGCGCGGCGACAGCTGCTCGATGAGGATGCAGGTGCTGACGATGTCGATGATGCTGTCGACCATCCCCACCTCGTGGAAATGGACAGCATCCAGCGATTCGCGGTGCGCCTCGGCCTCCGCCCGGGCCACCCGCCCGAATATCGCCAGGCAATGCGAGCGCACCGATTCCGCCAGGCGGCTGTCGGCGATCAGCTGTTCGATGGCGGCCAGACTGCGCGGCTCCTGCTCCGCTTCGTCCAGCCCGACTTTGAACCGGGAGGCGGCAATGCCGGAAACAGTAGTAGCTTCCAGCGACAGCGACCAGCCATCAACCGGAAGCCGGCGCAACTCTTCCTCCAGCATCGCCAGCGAACCGACACCCATGTCAAGCAGCGAGCCGGCGAACATGTCGCCGGCTATCCCCGAGAAGCAGTCAAGGTAGAGCGTCTGCCCCGGCGTGGAAGCTGAATTCTTGGTAGACATGGCAGGGATTCTATTCCCCGCGCGGCAATGGCTCAACCTGATTTCGCCGCCACATCCACTTCCCACCAATTTCAAACTTAACTATGTAAGTTTTGTTATAAAGTCCGGTCCGGCAGTTGCCGATACAGCTTGCGCTTCATCCGCATCGGGCTGAAATCGGGGACACCTACATCAGAAAGAGGGCAAATGGGGAGGAAACTGGGGCTTTCTTTTCCGGGCGGGATCGGGACCAAGATCATTCTGCCCACGGTGCTTGTCATAGCGCTATTCACCATTCCGGCGCTGATCGCCTGGCGCGGGATCGCCGGCGTCGAGAGCTGGAATCAGTATCAGCATGCCGACGCGCAAGCGCTGGTCAGCCTTCACCGCGTCGGCACGAACGTGCAGGCGGAAAGCCGCGCCCAGCAGGGCCTCCTGGCGGGCGACCCGGAGGCGGCCGACAGATTCAGGCTGGCCAGCGACGCCAGCCGGCAGGATCTCGACCGCATCGCGTCCAGCGCGAGACTGCAACCCGAAGTGGGCTGGGCCGCCGATCTGAACTCATTGTACTCCCAGGACCGCTCGCTCTTCACCTCCAGCCTGGCGCCGGCGGCTGGCGCCGGCCAGACCGCCCAGGCCCGCGACGCCGACGTGCAGTTACAGGACGTGCATACGCGCATGACCAGTCTGGTTTCGAGCCTGATCCAGACGTTCGAGGTCCGCAGCAACGATGTCGCGCTCAAGGCCAATGCCAGCGCCACAGACAACATGCGGCTGTTTTTGGCCGTGATGGCGATGGCGGCCGTCATCGGCCTCGGCCTGGCCGCGATCCTGATCCGGCGCATCGCCGCGCCGACCAGGGAGCTGCTCACCGCGGCCAGGGAACTCTCCCGGGGGAACCTGGACGCGCGGGTGAAGAGCGTCGATCGTGGCGAACTGGCCGAACTGGGCGACGCTTTCAACAACATGGCGTCCTCGCTCCAGATCCGGGACGAGGCGCTGCAAAGCGAGCAGACCAAGCTGCGGTCGGTGCACCAGAGCATCACCGACGGCATCATCGTGATCGGCGCCAGCGGCTACCTCATCTCGGCGAACCCGGCCGCCGAGGCGATGATGGACCGAACCGAGGCTTCACTCGCCGGCTCGCGCCAGACCGGCATCAGCGAACTGGACGCGGTGCTCGAAGCGGCCGAAATGGTGCAAGCCGGCCAGATGGTCAAATGCTGGGAGCATCAGGACTGCCAACACTCCGAGTGTCCCTCATTCGAGAGCGAGGACCTGCGCTGCTGGCTGCAGTGCGGCACCCATTGCCATGACCAGATCCAGGGAACGTTCTCCAGGAAGCGCGACGCCTGCGAACGCTGCAGCGTCTACCGCAGGAACAGCTGCGTTCTGCTCGACACGGAGAAAAACGGCAGGATCTACTCGATATCCGTGGCCCCCATCCTCAACGACGAGGGCCAGCCGGAAGGGCGGCTGGCGGTGCTGCACGACATGACCGAGGAACGCTACCGGGCCAACCAGCTGTCGCTGCTTTATGAGATCGCCAACGCCATCGCCGGCACCACCGACATCAATCAATCGCTGCAGGAAAGCCTCAACCTGTGCATCAAGGCGATGAAGGCGACCAGCGGCTCGATCATGCTGATCGGCGAGGACGACGAGCTTCTGCTCACCGCCCATCAGGGTCTGGCGCCGGAGGCGGTGTCGGGCTTCAGCCAGAGCCTGGGGGAAGGCATCGCCGGCTGGGTAGCCCAGAGCGGCGAGCCGCTACTGCTGACCGAGGATGAATGCGATGAGCGGTTCGACTGCGTCAAGGGTATCCGTGACGCGGTCTGCCTGCCCATCCGC
>JAJYLK010000141.1 GCA_021787775.1 Actinomycetes bacterium
TACATCGCGCTCAGGGCGCATCGCGGTGCGGCAGGTCCGTACCTCGCGGCCCTGTTCACGGGATGGCTGGATTTCCTCCGGGGAAGATTCGGTCCCAACCCGCACCGGTGGCAGGAATGAATGCCGGCCAGCAGATTCCCAGCCGAAGGCTGAAGATTCTATTCTGCGTCCCCGAGGTCCCATATCCGGCTGACTCAGGGCTGAAGGTACGCGTGTTCAACCTCGCCAGGGAGCTGGCGCGCAGGCACGAAGTCCATCTTTTCTGTCTCAGCCGTGCGGCGGCGGATCCGGCGGCGCTGGCCGTGATAAAGGACGCCGGCATCGGCGTTACCGTCCTCGAGAAGCCGTGCGTGAAGCCGGCGGTGAAACTGACTACCTACCTGAGCCGTTTGGTGCGGGGCGTGCCGCTTCCATATATTCTTTCCTGGGAAAAGGCGATTTTCCGCGGGCTGGACGGACTGGTGGCAGACGGGTTTGACGTTATCGTCGCCGAGCACCTTTTTATGGCACGATATGTTCTTAAGGTCAACGCAGTGAAGGTCATCACCGAACACAACGTCGAATCGGAACTGGCAGCCCAACTGGCCTCCTCGCGCCCCGCGCCGCAGCGCTGGTTCCGCCGGGCGGAAGCGGCCTGGATCGCCTCCTATGAGAAAAAGATGCTGCGCTCGTTTAGCGGTGCGGTCGCCGTGAGCGAGCCTGACAGGAAGGCGTTCGCGGCGATGGCGCCCGCGGTGCCGGTCACGCTGGTCGGCAACGGCGTGGACTGCGGCCGCTACCTTGAGCTGCTGGAGGCGCCCAGGCCACGGGAGTTACGGATGTTGTTCCTGGGCTTGATGAGCTACCAGCCTAATGAAGACGCCGTCTTCTGGTTTGTGCGTGAAGTGTTGCCGCGGATCACCGCCAGCTATCCTGACGCCGTCTTTACCATCGCTGGCGCTCAGCCGGCCGAGCGGGTGCTGGCGCTGGACAACGGCGCTGGTGTGCGCGTCGCCGGCGCCGTCGCCGTCGCCGACGTCAGGGACTGTTACCGCGAAAATTCAGTCATGGTCGTGCCGCTCAATTTTGGAGGTGGTTCCCGTCTGAAGATACTTGAGGCCTTCGCGGCAGGCACTCCCGTGGTTTCGACTGCCAAGGGCGCGGAAGGGCTGGATGCGGAAAACGAGCGCCACCTGCTGATCGCCGACACGCCGGAGGCATTCGCCGCGGCCGTGATCCGGCTGCATGAAGACGGGCAGCTTTACCGCGACCTGAAGCAGAAGGCACGCCGGCTGGCGGAAGAAAGATATGACTGGCCGGTGCAGGCCGCGCTGCTGGAGCAGGCGCTGCTGGATGCTCTGGGGCGGCGGTCCGCGCTCCCCGACAGGACGAACGGATGAATATGGCAGGCATTCAAGCAGACAAGGCCAAAATCTGGATCGTGGTATTCACCGGCAACACCGGCTTGACCCACTACAGTTATTGCCTGGCTTCAGCCCTGAAGAAAGCCGGCCACGACGTCACCCTGGTGACTAACGTGAACTACGATCTCGGCGCATTGGGCGCTGATTTCCCTATCCTGCGACTATTTGGGCGCACCAGGCGCTACCCTCTGGATATGCTCAAATTTATGTGGATATTTCTTCGCGAGCGACCGGACATTGTCCATTATCAGGGCATTCTGAAGTATCCTCTGGCGGAGATGCTACCCCTTGAACTGCAACGTCTGTTGGGGTCTGGCCTTGTCTTTACGGCGCATGACTGGCTGCCACATGGTCATCGTTTTTATCATCCGTTATTGTACCGATGGTATTACCGACGTTTCGATCGCATTATCGTGCACTCCGATGCCGGGCGTGCATTTCTGACGCAACGGTTAGAATTAGGGCCCGACCGGCTGGCAGTAATTCCACACGGCAGTTATGACTTTTTCAATACTGATCCGGGGCTGACACGGGAGCAGGCCCGGGAGCGGCTTGGGCTGGAACCGGGGCGATTCTGGTTTCTCTTTTTTGGCCATATCGCTCCCCACAAGGGTCTGGATGCCGCCCTGGAAGCACTCGCCATGATTCCCGACGACGACAATGACATGCCGGTCGGTCTTCTGGTTGCCGGCGACCCCGGAGGATGGAGTATGGATCCATACCAGATGCTCATCGCCGACCGGCGTCTGGCGAACCGGCTGAGCCTGCATATCGGTCACATACCATTTGATGAAGTACAGCTTTATGTTAAAGCAGCGGATGCTGTACTGCTGCCTTATCATGAGTCTTCCACAAGTGGCGTGGCGCATGTGGCGCTCGGCTTTGGCAAGCCTGTCGTAGCAACCAGAGTTGGCGGGATGGCCGATATTATCGAAGATGGGAAAACCGGTCTGTTGGCGCCCCCCGGAGACATCGAATCCCTTGCCGCCGCCATGCGGCTGCTGGCTCGGGATGAAGCCTGCCGCAGACAGCTGGCTCAGGGCTGGGCTGAAGTTCATTCCCGCTTCTCTTGGGAAAACATCGCAGGGCTTACGAGCGGCGTCTACAAATCGATCCTTAGCGATTGACCTTTGTCGTTAATCTACCCAAGTTGCACACGGGAAGCGTAATTTGAAAATACTGATGCTTGTCAATTGGAAAATGCACTACCTGGCACAGGATAGGCTGGATATCCAGCCTCCGGACAAACTGGTAAGCGGCGAGCCCTATTGGTTTTTCCGCCACTGGTCCGATGTCAGCGTCCATGTAGACGTGCTCGATTTCTCATATGTGCCGGGGCTGCACACCCTGGAAAAAAAGGTCATCCGGTTTTATGTTCTGCAAGCGCTACGGGCTCTGTCCAGAGCTGGCGGCTACGATCTGATCATCTCGCACGGCGCGCAGAGCGGTGTTGTCCTGGCGGCGCTTCGGCGGATACTTGGCCGCAGACTTCCTCCTCATGTGATCATCGATGTCGGCTGCTTCAATGGCGGCCGTGAACGCAAGCTGGAGCTGGCGCCGATCCGGTTCGCGGCCCGGTCATTGACCGGCATCATCTACCACGCGTCGGTGCAACAGGATTATTATTGCCGCCATCTTCCCTGGTTGCGGGCCCGGTTTATCCCTTTCGGTGTCGATGACGAATTTTTTCAGCCATTAGGGTTGGGCACTGAAGACTACATTGTGGCAATCGGCCGGTATCAGAGGGATTATCACAGCCTGATCGAAGCATGGCGGATGCTGCCGGAAACCGAGATGCGATTAAAGATCCTGGGTGTGAGTCAGATCCAGGACGAACTGCCGCCGGGGGTCGAGTTGGTGGACTGGATGCCTATCGACGAATTCAAGCAGGTCGTTGGCCGTTCCCGCTTCGTGGTTCTGCCTCTGGAATACAGAAATTATGCATACGGACAGATGACGTTACTGCAGTCCATGGCCATGGGAAAGGCGGTGGTGGTCAGCCGCGTGCCGAGCACGGTCGATTATGTGAGCGATGGAACCGATGCGATATTTGTCGGGCATGGCGATGCAGGCGACTTGGCCTGTAAGATCAACGCTCTTTGGGATGATCCTGGCCGGGCGGCAGTCCTGGGAAACGCAGCCCGGAAGACTGCTGAAAGGTTCAACGAAGCTGCGATGGCCGCTGCAGTGTGCGAATTCGTTAGTGATTTGATCCTGAGCTAAAGCGGCGCGCCGCCGCCGTTAACTCTTTTTTGCACTCCCCGTCGTCGAGCCTAACTTGCTAGAATTACCAGGAGTGGACCGCCGCGGTATGGCTGGTCATTTCGGCCAATGGTTGCAGCTTCGCGACTGTTTAACGCGGCTTTCGCACGCCGTCCAGCAATTCACGTATATGACGGGATATTCTCGCATTTGAAGATTCTTCAGATAAACAAGTTCTGGCGCGTGCGCGGCGGCAGCGAGCGCTACGTGTTCGAACTGTCGCGGCTGCTCGAGGAGCGCGGACATGAAACCATCCCCTTCGCCATGCGCGATCCGGCCAACGAGCCCAGCCCGTACTCGTCGCTGTTCGTC
>JAJYLK010000142.1 GCA_021787775.1 Actinomycetes bacterium
GGCACCATCACAGCCGGCGCTGAGGCGATCATGGAGATGGGCGCGCGCGAGGTCTACGCCGTCTGTACCCATCCCGTACTTTCCGGACCGGCTTACGAACGCCTGGAAGCCTGTCCGGTCAAGGAAGTGGTCGTAACCGACACACTGCCCTTGAATCCTGATAAAAAGACCAGCAAAATAAGGGTTCTGTCGACAGCCGTCACCCTGGCGGACACGATTCAGAGCGTTTTCAGGGATGAGTCGGTCAGTCGCCTGTTCGAAGGCGACGACCAGCTGTTCTAAAACGATTATCCGGGAGTTGAGGTTTGATGAAAAAAGTTGAGCTGAAAGTCAGGGAGCGCGAGAGCTTCGGCAGCGCCGAATCGCGGCGGCTGCGCAGGAGCGGCTGGATCCCCGGCGTGCTATATGCCAACGGCGACAGCAGCACGCCGCTGGCGGTGGAGGAAAAGTCGCTGAAACGGGCGCTTGGCAGCGACGGCGGCAGCGCCATCCTCACGCTTACGTTCGAGGGGAAGAAAAAAGAGCATCCGGCGATCCTGAAGGAATATCAGGCAAATCCGCTGGGTCGCGGAGTGATGCATGTCGATTTCATGGAAGTGCGGATGGATCAGCCGGTCGAGGCTGTCGTCAGACTGGAGCTGGAGGGCAACCCCGCCGGCTTGCGCGATGGCGGCATCCTTGATCATACGCTCCGCGAGCTGCACGTGCGCTGCCTGCCGGGAGACATCCCGGAGAGCATCCATCACGGCATCGAGGAGATGCAGATCGGCGATTCGCTGAAGGTGGGCGACATCGCCATGCCGGCGAATGTCGAGATCCTGAACGAGCCGGACTCGCAGGTGGCCAGCATCATGGCGCCGACGCTCGTCAAGGAAGAGGCCGCAGCCGAGGGCGAAGAAGGGGCGGAAGCCGCCCAGGCCGCCGCGCCGGAGGAGAAGTCTGCCGAGGGCGAGGCCGAAGCGGAGGCCTAGATTTTCATCGCGGTCAGGCTCTCAAGGGTCCGGCCGGCGCCAGGGCTCCCCCGGGGACGTTCCTTTCCTAACTTTCCTGGTTTTGCTGCGGCGAAGCGTGGCTGCGCCGCGCTCTTTCCTTTCCCCCCGCGCATTCCGTTTCGCCCTGGGCCGCCGGCGGGTTATGCTATGGCATGCAATTTCGCGGACGCAACATCCGGCGCCGTCGCAGCCCCAACCGGCTCTTTCTGGTGGTGGGCCTGGGCAATCCCGGGGAAGAGTACCGCCGCTCGCGCCACAACGCCGGTTTCATGACGGCGGAGCGCCTGCGCCGCGACCACGATCTGCCGCGGCCGCGGGGGCGCTACCAGGGGCGCTACTGCGAGGGCAGCGTTGGCGGCCACGATACGGCGGTGCTGTTTCCGCAGACTTACATGAACCTGTCCGGGGACGCGGTGGCCGAGGCGGCCCAGCGCAAGCACGTTCCCACGGGGGACATCATTGTCATCCACGATGACCTCGATTTTCCTTTCGGCGCCGTGCGCGTGCGCCAGGGAGGCGGCGACGGCGGCCACAACGGCCTGAAAAGCATCATCGCCAGGCTGGGCAGCCCGGACTTCATCCGCGTGCGGGTGGGGATCGGGCGGCCGGAAGACCCGGCGACCGAACCGAGCGAGTACGTGCTGGCGCCGTTCACTGAAGCCGAGGACGCGGTCGAGGCGGTGATGGCGGAAGCGGCCGCCTGCGTCGAGGCGATCATCGTCTACGGCGCAGAGGCGGCCATGGCCAGGTGCAACCGCCGCGAAAAAACCTCGGGAACATCTTGAGATCCTGCAAAGTTTTCTCCTGCAAGTTTAAATCCACCAGATTTCCCGCAGACTAAATTGTGGGGCGCCGGCCGCGTGCTGGCATTTTTTTGAAATCGCGAGGCGCCTCCGGGTTTTTCAATTGGATTATTCCGCATACATCGAAGACAACGACGAATTTCGCCGGCTTGCCGCGGCGCTTGACGCCGGGCCGGCGCGCGCCTACGCGCCCTCGTTCTTCCAGGGTTTTCTGCTCTCGGCGCTGGCCGCGACGGCCTGGCCCGGCCGGGCGGTCATGCTGGCGGCGCCTGACGCCGCTATGGCGTCCCGGCTGGCGACGGAGCTGCGCGCCTATGCGCCGGTACCGGTGCGCTTGCTGCCTGCCCGCGGCCTGGCGCGCGGCACTGGTCTGACGCCTTCGCGCCAGGTAGTGGGCTCGCGCCATGCGGCGCTGGCCGCGCTGGCGCAGGACAGCGCCTGCTTCGTGGTGGCTGATGTCTCGGCCTTGATGGAGCGCGAGTCCGGACAGGGCAGCTGGCCCGAGCCGCTGCTGGTACGGCTCGGTAATGCGCCGGGCTTCGACGATGCCATCGAAGCGCTGGCGCTGCTGGGCTACGAGCGGATCGACCAGGTGGAAGATCCGGGACAGTTTTCGGTCCGCGGCGGGATCATCGACGTATTCCCTTCTGACGCCGCGGCGCCGGTGCGCCTGGAATACTGGGGGGATGAGCTGGAGTCGCTCAGAAGGTTCTCGCCGTTCACGCAGAAATCGCTGGCGGCGCTGGAAGCGGTGACCATATATGCGGCGGCCGAGCCGGAAGGTGGAGTAGCGGCGGAAGGCGGGGCCGCGGAAGCAGGTGAGTCCTCGCCGGCAGGCAACAGCCTGCTGGACCGGCCATACGCGTCCGGCCTCTGCCGCATGGATCCATCACAGGCCGCGGGTACGATCGCTTCATTATGGGATGACGCCGTCGATCAGCTTGAAGACGGCGCCGGCAATCTGTATCTGAATCCGGAAGAGATGGAGGAGCGGCTTGAGGCAGCCGCGGCGCTGACGCTGGAAAGCCTGCCGGTGGACCAGCCGCACCGTTTTGCCATTTCCGGCGTGGCATCAGGTTCCCGCCGCTTTCCTGAGGCGGCCCGGCGGCTGGACGGCATGATCCGCTCCGGCATGCGCGTCTTCGTGCACTTCGCCACCGAAGGCGCCGCCCGGCGTGCCGAGCATGGACTTGAAGGAAAGGCAAAGATGCTCGAGGCGGGATCGCCGCTGCCGGTGGAGCCGGGCGCCTGGCTGATGGTGGCGCCGGCGCCGCTGGGCTTTTCCAGCCGCGAGCTGGGGCTGGCGGTCATGGGAGAACGGGCGCTGCTGCGGCCTTCCCGCAGCGCTCGCAGCCAGCAGCTGGCGCTGGGCGGGCGCGCCGTGCTCAGTTTCCGCGATCTGCGTCCCGGGGATTACGTCGTGCACGAGGATCATGGCATCGGCCTGTTCGACTCTATCCAGACACAGACCGTCGCCGGCGTCACGCGTGACTATCTGCTGCTGATCTTCCGCGGCGAGGATCGCCTGTTCGTTCCCCAGGAGCAGATCGCCAAGGTTTCCCGCTACATCGGAGCGGGCGCCGGCTCGCCGACCCTGAACAAGCTGGGCGGGCGGGCCTGGCAGCTGGCGCGGACGCGGGCGCGCTCCGCGGCGCGGGAGATGGCGGGCGAGCTGCTGCAGCTGTACGCCGTGCGCCAGAGCCTGCCCGGCGTGGCCTTCAGCGCCGACAACCAGTGGCAGCTGGAGCTGGAGGCCGCCTTCCCGTACGCCGAGACCCCCGATCAGGCAGCCGCCATCGACGATGTCAAGGAAGACATGGAATCGCCGCATCCGATGGATCGCCTCGTCTGCGGCGACGTCGGCTACGGCAAGACCGAGGTCGCCCTGCGGGCGGCGTTCAAGGCGGTCTCGCAGGGGCGGCAGGTGCTGATGCTGGTGCCGACGACGATCCTGGCGCTGCAGCACTACAACACTTTCAGCAGCCGCTTCGAAAGTTTCCCGGTGACGGTCCAGATGATCTCCCGCTTCCGTTCGCCGGCGCAAAGCCGCCGCATCGCCGCCGATTTTCATGCGGGCAAAGTGGACATGCTGATCGGCACGCACCGGCTGCTGTCGTCCGATG
>JAJYLK010000143.1 GCA_021787775.1 Actinomycetes bacterium
GAAAAAGCGCAGGGCGGCGACGGTGCTGACGCCGCATGCCGGCGAGCTGGGCCGGCTGCTGGGCATGCCTGCCGGGGAAGTCGCCGCGCACCGGCTGGAGCACACCCGCGCAGCCGCCAGAAAGTCGGGAAGTGTGGTCGTGCTCAAGGGCTCCGCCACGATCGTTACCGACGGCCGGCTGACGCTGGTCAATCCCACCGGCAATCCGGGCCTGGCCACCGCCGGCAGCGGCGACGTGCTCACTGGCACGATCGCGGCGCTGCTGGCCAAGGGACTGGATCCGCTGATCGCCGCGGCCGCCGGCGTCTACCTGCATGGCGCCGCCGCCGACCTGGCCGCCGGCGACCTGAACCAGGACCATCTGGTCGCTTCGGACCTGATAGACTATTTGCCGCATGCCTTCGCGCAGCTTTACGAGGAAAAGGAATAAATTCAGGGACACAATACTAATTTATTGGGAAAGATTTATTACCGGCTTATGCAGGCCGCGGTTCGAATCCGGTAGTCTTGCATCCGGCTTTTAACTTCATTCAGGATATGGCTGCAATAAAATAGTATTGTGTCCCCGGGAAAGGACAAGATGGAAGCCTCCAGCGAAAAAAGGGAACCGACGGCTGCCGAGATCATGACCGCCGATGTCGTCACGGTGCACGAGACCGCCAAGGTACATGAACTGGCGCAGCTGATGTCCGAACACAATATCAGCGGTGTGCCGGTGGTCAATGACAATCATCAGGTGGTGGGCATCGTCACCGAAGGCGACATGGTGGAGATGGACGCGGACATCCATTTTCCTCACTACATCAACTTTCTGGACAGCGTCATCTTTCTGGAGAGCACCCGGAAATTCGACAAGCGCGTGCGCCACGTGTTCGCCAGTTCGGTCAGCGATATCATGACCACCGAGGTCGAGACGGTCCAGCAGGACACGCCGCTGCACGAGATCGCCACGCTCATGTCCGACAGGAAGGTCAACCGCCTGCCTGTGCTGGATGGCGACAAACTGGTGGGCATCGTCACCCGCGCCGACGTGGTGCGGGCGATGGCCGGGTGATTGTGCTTGCGACGCGCGCTGGCCACCGTTGACCTGGAGAGTGTCCGTAGTAATGTAGCCAGCCTGATCGGCCGACTGTCTCCTGGCGCCGGCCTGATGGCTGTGGTCAAGGCGAACGGCTACGGCCACGGCGCCGTCCCGGTGGCCCGCGCCAGCCTCGCCGCCGGAGCCGAATCGTTGGGAGTGGCCACCGCCGCTGAGGCGCGCGAGCTCAGGGAGGCCGGCATCGGTTCGCCGCTAATCGTCCTGGGGCCGCTGACCGGCGCCGACCTGGAAACCGCGCTGGCCGCGGACGCCGAGGTGCTGGTTTGGTCGCTGCCATTTTTGCGCGAGATCGTCAAACTGCGTCACGGCCAGGGCGGCCGCGCACGCGTGCACGTGAAACTGGACACCGGCATGCGGCGCCTGGGGCTTTACCCGCGCGATCTGCCCCGGTTCCTGGACGAGCTGGCCACCGAGCCGGAGCTGCAGCTGACCGGCCTGATGACCCACTTCGCCACCGCCGACGAGGATGATGAGGATTTCTTCGATTATCAGCTGCGCGCCTTCGACGAGGCGGTGCAGCCGGCGCTGCTGCGCGGCGCCGAACGCATCCGCTTCCACTGCGCCAACAGCGCCGCCACAATCCGCTTTCCCCAGTCACATTTCGACCTGGTCCGCTGCGGCATCGCCATCTACGGCCTGTCCCCTTTCCAGACCGACCCCTGGACCGACGGCCTCAGGCCGGCCCTGCGGCTTACCTCATATGTGGCCGATGTCAAACGGCTGACCGAAGGCGATACCGTCGGCTACGGCCGTTCGTGGACCGCGCCGGGGAACCACTATGTCGCGGCGGTGCCGATCGGTTACGGTGACGGCGTCAGCCGCGGCCTTTCCAGCCGCGGACGGGTGCTGATCGGCGACCGCTCGCTGCCGATCGCCGGGCGCGTTTCCATGGATCTGATCACGGTCGACCTCGGCCCCGAGCTGCCGGCGGTGAACCCGGGCGATGAGGTTGTGCTCATCGGCGGCCAGGGCGAGGAGTTCATCACCGCTGAAGAGATCGCCGCGGTGCTGGGCACTATCAATTACGAGATCACCTGCAATCTTTCCAGCCGAGTCGAACGCGCCTACCAGGGAACTTGATTGGCGGAACCGGTCCTGGACAGCCCGGCGGTCAGCAGCGTTCGCGGATTCCTGCGTGACCGGCGGCGGCAGGCCTGGCTGGTGGGCGGCACGGTCCGCGACCTGCTGCTGGGGAAGCAGCCCTGCGACGTCGATCTGGCGACTGCGGACGACCCGCGGCAGCTGGCGCGCACTTTTGCCGACAGCATCGGGGGCAGTTTTTTCACCATGTCGGAGGAATTCCGCGCCTGCCGCGTGGTGGCCCCGGCGGCTGCCACGGCCGGGACGGGCGCGCTGGCTGGATCCGGGGTCATCACCTGGGATTTCGTTGCCTTCCGCGGCGCCACGATCGAGGATGACCTTCGCGGCCGCGATTTCACCGTGAATGCCATGGCTGTCGAGCTGCCCGCCGCCGGCGCCGTGCTCGACCCCCTGGGCGGGCGCGCCGACCTGGCGCGCGGCAGGCTGGCCGCCGCCAGCGGCGAGATCTTCGACCACGATCCCCTGCGGCTGCTGCGGGCGCTGCGCCTGGAGAAGGAGCTGGGCCTGGCAATCGACGAACCGCTCGCGGAACTCATCCGCGACCGGGCCCCACTGGCGTCACGGCCGGCGGCGGAGCGAACCTTTGCCGAGCTGACGCGACTGCTGGCCGCCCCCGGCGCCTGCGTGGCCGCGCGCCGCATGGACAGCCTTGGCCTGCTGGAGGTCCTGCTCCCCGAGCTCACTGCTCTCAAAGGGATCAGCCAGAATGATTATCACCACCTCGATGTTTTCGAGCACACACTGGCAAACTGCGCGGCGCTGGAACAGGTCATCGCCGAACCGGCCGCCTTCTTCCCGGGCCAGGCCGCTCAGCTGCAGCAGCGTGCGCGCCGGCGGCTGGCGGGCGACGCCAGCTGGAGTTTCATGATGGCCTTCGCGGCGCTGATGCACGACGTGGCCAAGCCTTACTGCCGCTTTATCGATGTGGACGGGCAGGTGCGCTTCTTCGAGCACGACCGCCTCGGAGGCGAGATGGCGGCGGGCATCCTCGGGCGGATGAAGGCAAGCGCCGAGATCACGCGCGCGGTCGCCTTCCTCGTACGCCGCCACATGCGTTTTGAAGGCCTGCTGCAGCACTGGCCGCCGAGCGACCGCGCCCGCCTGCGCTATCTGCGGGCGACCGAGCCGCTGACGCCGGAGCTGATCATGCTGTCGGTCTCGGACCGCCTCTCCGTCCGCGGTCGCCTGGTGACCGAGGCCGACATCGAAGCCCACCTGGCGCTCGCGCGCGAGATGATGGAGCTGCACTTCGCCGGTGAAGAAGCCGGCCCGCTCCCGCGGCTGGTGAGCGGCGACGAGCTGATGCGCGAACTGGAACTGGCGCCGGGGCCGCTGATCGGGTCGCTGCTTGCGCGTATCGAGGAGGAGCAGCGGCTGGGCAATCTTAACTCGCGCGATGAAGCCCTGGCGGCGGCCGCCTGGATGCTGAAGGAGGAAGGATGAGCGCTTCCGAACCGGCCGGCGCCGCAGCCGGCGCCCCGGCTGTCGCCATCGAGCAGCTGCGGAAGAGCTACGGCCCGATAACCGCCCTCGACGGCGCCTCGATCAGCGTTGACACGGGAGAGATATTTGGTCTCGTCGGGCCCAACGGCGCCGGCAAGACGACGCTGATCAAGGCTATCTGCGGCATCCTCAAGCCGGACGGCGGCAGCGTCAGCGTGCTCGGCCTCGACG
>JAJYLK010000144.1 GCA_021787775.1 Actinomycetes bacterium
GACTTCACGCGAATCTTCCTTAAACCGTTTCAGCGAGCCCAGCTTGCCGTTCCAGACGATCGTACCCTCGCGCACGACACGCACCTGCGCGTTGCGGGTGGCCTTGCCGCGCGTGACGTAGCAGCCGGCAATGGTGCCCAGCCTGGAGGCCTTGAAAATCTGGCGCACCTCCGCCTCGCCCAGCTCTTCTTCCACATAAGTGGGCGCCAGCATGCCGATGAGCGCGGCCTTCACGTCCTCGGTCACCTTGTAGATGATGCCGTAGGTGCGCACATCGACGCCCTCCAGGTCAGCGACGGTCTTGGCGGCCGAATTGGGCCGCACGTTGAAACCGATGACGATCGCCTGCGAGGCGGCCGCCAGCATCACATCGGACTCATTTATGGCGCCGACGCCGCTATGGATGATGTTGACCTTGACTTCCTCGTGCTTGATCTGCCGAAGCGCCTCCTCCAGCGCCTCGACCGAGCCGGCCACATCCGCCTTGATGATCAGGTTGAGGTCCTTGACCTCGCCTTCCTTGATCTTGGCGAAGACATCGTCGAGCGTGATGGCGCGGCGCTTGGCCAGCATCTCCGCCTTGAGGCGGTCGGCGCGCTGGCTGGCGAGGGCGCGGGCGCGGCGTTCGTCCTCTACCACGCGGCAGTACTCGCCCGCCTGCGGGATCGAATCAAAGCCGAGGGTCTCGACCGGCACCGAGGGACCGGCTGCCTTGAGCGGCCGGCCCTTGAAGTCGTTCATCGCTTTCACCTTGCCGGCCGCCTGGCCGGCGACGATGGCGTCTCCCACATGCATCGTGCCGCGGTTGATAAGCACGGTGGCGACCACGCCGCGGCCGGGATCCAGCTTCGACTCGATGACGACGCCGCTGGCATGGGCTTCGGGATTGGCCTTGAGCTCCTGCACCTCGGCCACCAGCAGGATCATCTCCATCAGGCCGTCGAGGCCGATACGCTGCTTGGCGCTGACGTCGACGAAAATCGTCTCGCCGCCCCAGCTTTCGGGGATAAGCCCCTGTTCTGAAAGTTCCTGCCGCACCCGGTCAGGATTAGCCTCGGGCTTGTCGATCTTGTTGACCGCCACGACCACAGGGACGCCGGCGGCCCTGGAATGGTCGATGGCCTCGATGGTCTGCGGCATGACGCCGTCATCGGCGGCCACGACCAGCACGGCAACGTCGGTCACCTTGGCGCCGCGGGCGCGCATGGCGGTAAAGGCCTCATGGCCGGGGGTATCCAGGAAAGTGATCTTCTTGCCCTCGTGCTCGACCTGGTAGGCGCCGATGTGCTGCGTGATGCCGCCCACCTCGGTGGCCGTGACTTCGGTCTCGCGGATGGCGTCCAGCAGCGAGGTCTTGCCGTGGTCGACGTGGCCCATGATCGTGACCACCGGCGCCCGGGGGACCAGATCCTCTGGCTGGTCCACGTTCTCGACCTGCTCCTCCTCGTCGGCGGCATGGACGATCTCGACCTTGCGGCCCATATCGTCGGCCAGCGTGGAGACGGCTTCATCGCCCAGCGACTGGGTTATGGTGGCCATCTCGCCATAACTCATCAGGCGCTTCATGATGTCGGCGGTGGACGCCCCCAGCAGTGACGAGAGCTCCTTGACGGTGACGCCGGAATTTACCTTGATGACTTCATCGGTCGCAACGAGCGCCTCCACCGGTCGCTCGGCGACGGCGGCGGCATCCTTGCGGCCTCCCTTGTGGCGCACGCGCTGATGGCGGCCGGAAGGCACGAAGCTCCGCCTTTTGGCCGCGCTCGGATCGATGATCACGCGGCGGCGCTTGCCCTGCGCGGACGGCGCCACCGGCGCCTTGCGCAGCTTCTTCGGCGGCGCGCCCTGGGTCACTTCGTGCTTGACATTTCCGCCGGCTTTGGGGGAATCCGCCTTCGGTTTGACGGTCTCCTTGCCGGCGGCAGGCCCCGCGTCCGGCTTCCGTACGGAGCCGGCGGCCGGGGGAGCCGCGGCCGGAGGCTTCGCCGCCGGCTTTGCGCCTGTTTTCCTGGCAGTCCTGTCAGCTGGCGGATTTTTCGCCGCCGAAGCCGCAGTTGCCGGCGCAGCCTTGCCGGACTTGGCGTTCTTCGCCGCAGCCGCCTTCCCGGCGCTGCCGGCCTTGCCGGAATCTTTTCCGTTTCCGGATACTTTTCCGGTATCCGGCGCGGCTCCCGCGAGCGCCTTCCTGGCCTGCGCTTCATCGACACTGGCGAAATTGCCGCTGACTTCGATGCCCGCGGCCCGCAGACGCTCGACTACGTCGGCGCTGGCCAGGTTATTCTCTTTTGCTATTTCGTAGACTCTCTTTTTTGCCATATTTATCGTTACCCCCGGGCGCGTTCCTCCAGCACCCGCTGAAAATCTTTCATTAGATTTGGAGAGACGGCCGCCGCCCTCAACCTGCTGACGAGCGTCCGCTTCTTGATGGCCTTCTCGAGGCAGTCAGGATTCATGCAGGTGTAGGCGCCTCGCCCCGGGGAGCCACTGCGGTCCAGCACGACCGTCCGGCCGGAACTTTGCTCAAACACAGTAAAGCGGACCAGCGAGCCTTTGGCAAATCTGCCGCCGCAGCCCGCACACATCCGCACCGGAACATGGCCGCGGTCACCCAAACTCAGGACCCCGACTTGGCCGCCTCCGATCGGGCCGCATCGGTTCCGGGTCCCCCGGATTCTTCCGTGCCACCGTCCGCGGCCGTTTCTTCGGCGGATGAGGTTTCCGCGGCTGAGTCATCGGCAGCTTCCCCGCCGGATTCATTCCCGGCTTCGGCTTCCCCGCCGGATTCGCCGGATTCATTCCCGGCTTCGGCTTCCCCGCCGGCCTGTGTCCCGGCCGCCGCTTCTTCCTCGGCCATCTTCTGGTGTGACGGGATGCCGCAGAACCTGGAGCCAGGCAGCGCCGCGTTGGGGCAGCGCTTGCCGCCCTTGGTCAGCGCGCAGCAGCGTCCCGCCAGCTCTTCGGCCTCCTCGTCGGAGAAGACCATCGCCGACTCTTCCTCCGCCATCTGGCTTTCGCTCTTGATGTCGATGCGCCAGCCGGTCAGCTTGTTCGCCAGGCGGGCGTTCTGGCCCTCCTTGCCGATCGCCAGCGACAGCTGGTCGTCGGGCACCACTACAGTGGCAGATTTTTCCTCATCGTCAACAAGAACCTCGCGCACCATCGCCGGGCTGAGCGCCTTGGCGACAAACCGCGCCGGCTCGTCGTTGTATGGGATGATGTCGATCTTCTCGCCGCGCAGCTCGCTGACGACCATGCGCACGCGGGAGCCCCGCGGGCCGACGCAGGCGCCCACCGGATCGATGCCATCTTCCTTGGACTCGACGGCGATCTTGGAACGGTAGCCAGGCTCGCGGGCGACATTCCTGATGACGACCAGCCCGTCGGCGACCTCGGGAACTTCGAGCTCGAAAAGCTTGCGAATCAATTCGTCGCTGCGTCTGGACACGATAACCTGCGGCCCCTTGGTATGCTCCCGCACATCGACGATGACTGCCTTGATGCGGGAACCGTGGTCGTAACGCTCGTGGTCGACCTGCTCGCTTTCGGGAAGCAACGCCTCTACCTTACCCAGGTCCACGAGAGTGTAACGCTGGTCGCTCTGCTGAACGATGCCCGTGATGATCTCGCCGACGCGGCCGGCGTACTCGTCATACATCATGTCGCGCTCGGCTTCGCGAATGCGCTGGAAGATGACCTGCTTCGCCGTCTGTGCCGCGATGCGGCCGAAATCCTCCGGAGTCTCGATCGGCACCTTCTCGATCTCGCTCTCGTCGTACATGGAGAGGTCGAATTCCTCTTCCTCTTCCTCAGCCGCCTCGGCTTCCGCGGCGCCTGCCCC
>JAJYLK010000145.1 GCA_021787775.1 Actinomycetes bacterium
CTCGATACGTGACATATAAATCGCGCCGGCGCACATCGGGCAGGGCTCGATCGTGACATAAATTGTGCAGCCCGGCAGACGCCAGCCGCCAAGCTTCCCCGCCGCGGCGCGGATGGCAATGATCTCGGCGTGCGCCGTCGGGTCGCGGCGCAGCTCGCGCTCGTTACCGGCCGCCGCGAGTACCTCTCCCCCACGCGCGACCACGGCGCCCACAGGCACGTCGCCATGGCTGGCGGCCCGCTCCGCTTCACGCAGCGCGAGGCGCATGAGATGCTCGGTGTCACTATCAAAACAAGTCAATAAAATTCAGCCATTGGATTAGTCTCTCTACAGCGAGCTACGGAGTACCCCCTTTGACTGTGTCATTACGGAGCAGGCATCGGAGGGACAGACCCGAGGGGATTAATCAACACTGCCATCATCTTCACTATCCCGCCGGATCGATGTACAATTTCTTGTAAGTTTCCTGATAATCTTTGGATCCGCCTGCCTCACCGGCGGCAGCCCCCACATCTCCCTGATCCGTTCGATCTCCTCCATCGGGAAGATATAGCCGTAACGGCAGATGTTCTCCAGCGCCTCGCGGTAGCTTGCCGGGGCTTCTTCGAGGCGGCGGCGCTCGATGATGGCCTGGTAGATGTCGAACCCCGCCGGACAGGAATCGATGCATTTCCAGCAATTGGCGCAGTTCCAGGCGCCGGTCTCCGAATCACCGCCGAGGATGGTGGTGATCGCTTCGCCGCCGAACTTCTCGACGATGCAGCAATCCCGGCAGACGCCGCACTGGTCACAGATCATCCTGTTCATGTCAGCCCCAACGCCTCCTCCCCGATGCCAAGCGCCAGCCCTACAAGCTGCGGCAGGAACATCACCGGCAGCGACAGCTCCGGATCATCCTGCCTGAGACGGTCCTGCATCCTGCCCAGCGACAGGTGACAATTGCCGCAGGCAACCAGCATCAGATCGGCGCCGGCATCAAGCGCAGAGTGCAGTTTGGCGCGCGCCGCCCTGATGGCCCACTCTTCATCGACCATCATCAGTGTGGCGCCGCAGCATTCGAACTCCAGGTCATAATCGACAAGCGTAGCGCCGGCCGCCTCCACGATATCCCGCATCTTCCGGGGTTTCCAGGGATCGTCAAAGCGCATCGCGCCGCTGGGTCTGATAACGTTGCATGGGGTTGAGAGCGCCACCCGGCATTCCGGGGCCCGGGAGACGCGGGCGGCAATTTTGTCCAGCTTGCCGGCGAGGATCTCGATGATATGGCTGACGCTGGCGCTGCCATGATATTCCAGCCCCACCTCCCCCAGGCGCCGGTTAACTTCCTCAAGCTGTGCGGCGTCGCCGGCCAGCTGCTGTTGTGTCAGCCTGAGCGAGCGCGTACAGCTGCCGCACAGGGTGACGATGTCCATCCCCCGGCTCTCCGCCAGCGCAAGGTTGTAGGCCGGCAGGTTGATCCAGTCGGAAGAAAAGGGCGGCACGATAGACGACGAGCAGCAGGCGAAGCCATCCATGTCGACCAGTTCGATGCCCAGCCGGTCCAGAACCGCCTTGGCTGCCAGCTCGTACTCCTGAAAGCGGGCGAAGACGAGGCATCCGGGAAACAGCAGCCGCTTTTCCAACTTACTTTTTCTCTCCCAGGGCCTTCAGCACAATTTCGGAGATGTCCAGGACCTGATGGCCGGATTTCGTTTTCGTTGCCGCGCCCTTGATGACGCGCTTGCACTGCTGGCAGGCGGTGATGATCGTATCGACGCCGATCTCGCCAGCCTCATCGACGATATCGGTGGAGACATGCGAGGAGAGGTCGGGATCGAGGATCTCGATGTCGCCGCCGCCGCCGCAGCAGAGCGCCCACTCACGGTTGTCGATGAACTCGCGGTGCCTCATTCCCGGCACGGCCGCGACTACGGCGCGCGGCTCCTCGTAAATGCCGGAATTTCGCGCCAGGTCGCAAGGGTCGTGGTAGGCGCCGTACAGCTCCACCGGCTCGGTCAGCTTCAGCTTGCCATCGTCGATCAGCCGCTTGAGATATTGCGTATGGTGCAGCATCTCCACGCCCTGGATGTCGTAATCGTGCTTGAAGGTGTGATAGCAGGACGGACAGGAGAAGACCATGGTCCGGGCGCCGATCTTCGCTATCGCTTCCGTATTGTGGGCGACCAGCTCGCCGATCTCGTCCTTCATGCCGGCCACGATCAGCGGGTAGCCGCAGCACCACTCGTTTTCGCCCATGATGGTGAAGTCGACGCCGGCGCGGTCCAGCACCTCGACGAAAGCCGCCGGGATATCCTGCACTACCGGCGAGAAGGAAGCCATGCAGCCGACGAAGTAGATCACATCCGCATGCTCTTTCTGATACAGGTCTTCCGGCGGCTCCGGCAGGAAGTCCACCCACATGGCGCGGTCGGCGTTGGGGAAATTGGCCACGTTCCATTCGGTATGGATTGCCTCTTTCACTGGATCCAGCTTCTTTGAATAGCGCCCCTGGCGGTAGAGGTTCTGCCGGTTCGTCAGTCCGATCTCACGCGTGTCGATGTGCGCCGGGCAGGCTTCGCGGCAACGGCCGCAGAGCAGGCAGTTAAACACCTCGAACTCGAAGTCCTTCTGCGCCTCTTCGCTTGCCGGCTGCGCGCCCAGCAGCCGGTTGGGGCCGTAGCGAGCCCGGATGTCCTCTTTCAGGTGCTTGTGCACGCCCGCGTACGAATAATAGAGCCGCAGGTTCTCGTTCTCCTGTGACGCTGTCGTCACCTGGCAGGCGTCGGCGCACATCTGGCATTTCATGCAGGCGTCCAGTTCGATCAGCTGCCGCGTGTCATAAGGTATCGTCGATGATTTTCCCGCCAGGATGGCCCTGTCGCGCGGTACGGCGCTGAGCATCGTGTTCAGCGGCGTGATGAAGATGTGCCAGAGCTTCATGTTGAAAGGGATGGAAGCGAACAGCGCCATCAGCAGCAGCGCCGAGAACGACCACATGCTGTAACTGATCGAGTTCCAGGGCAGATGCAGCAGCGCCAGCGGCTTGGACAGCGTCCAGCCGATGAACCAGTAGCCCCCCTGGCTGTTCGGGATGTTGCCGGCCAGCATCGAGATCGATTCGGCCAGGAAGCGGAAGACAAACCAGCCGCCCAGCAGGATCACCGACACCACCTCGAAGGTGGTGGTTTTCAGCGGAAAGCTCTTGCGCACGAAGCGGCGGTAGATGGCGATCCCCTCTCCGGCGACCACCATGCCGGCAAACAGATCATTGAGGAAGGCATACATCGCGTCCAAGCCACTGAAGCTGACCGCGCCCGCGGCCAGATCCTTGAAATAGTAGAAGTCCACGAACGGCGAGATGAAAAAGTCGGCCAGATGCGAGCCGCCCGTGACCGCATGCACTCCCGGCACGCGCGTCGACGACTTGATCTCGTTGACGGTGATGACGCCAACGTAGCCGATAATGATCAGTTCCTTCATCAGCCAGCGGAGCTTGTCCTGGTCCCAGAGGCGTTTCTGGAAAAAGACGTCAACTACAAAGGCTTTTATAAGAGTGCCGATCTTTGGTGAAAAAACGGTAGTGAAGAATCCTTTAACGCCGCCCGCCAGCGAGAAACGTCCCCGGAACCAGATCGATATGTCCCAGATGACCCCGATCACGAGGATAATGGCTCCCGCGATGAAGAACCATGAGAATAAAGGCAGATTCGACAGGTTCATGTGATTAATCAACTCCCAGTTCCATTTTTATTTTTGCAATGTCTTCCATGTTGGGCATGAAGGGATAGCTGCGGATGTCCCCCGGCGGCCCGTCGCCAAACGGCCGGTTGCATGCCACCAGCTTG
>JAJYLK010000146.1 GCA_021787775.1 Actinomycetes bacterium
CTGGAACAGGTCGGCCAGGTCATCCGCCGCCGCCTTGCTGTCATTCTGATAATAGATCTGGTTGTCCTGATAATTGTTGTTGGCATCGCCGCCTACCGTAACGCTGGTCAGGCCCTTCTGCTTCAGCAGATCGGCGACCTGTGCCGCCGTCCCTGAGGGCGCGCCGCCGTTGAGGATCTCGACCTGGGTCTGCAGGGTCTGCTGCGAAAGCGCCGGCGGCGCGGGCGGAGCAGCGCCGGGCACCGAGGGCTGCGGCGCGTTCAGATCGGGTGACTCGAAGTTCTTTATCACCTTTTTCTCCTGGCTAGTGTCCACCAGCAGATATGTGGTGCCGGACTGTGACTTGATCGGGAACTGCTGCTGGAAGATACGATCCTTCTGCATTCCCGTGACGAATTTGATCAGCGACAGCGCATCGCCGGCGCCGATGTCCGAGGTCGTGTTCGAGCCGAAGATATCAGCCAGCTGCGGTATCTTGGTGATGTTGCCCCAGTTGATCAACTGGGATTTGGCGTCGGTGATGAACATCTGCTGGCGGGCAATGCGCACAAAGTCGCTGTCGGTGTGCCGGTAACGGGCGAACTCCAGGGCATCGTGCCCGTTCAGCTTCTGGTAGCCGGGCTGCAGGTTGATGGGCTCGTACGAATCGCCCCAGGCGGCGTCGCTGTTGTCATTGTAGTAACGCTGGTCCACGTCTATATAGACGCCTCCCAGAGCATTCACCGCCTTCTCGAAGCCGGTGAAGTTAATCGACACGAAGTGATGGATCGGCTCCCCGGTAAGCTTCTTTACCGTCTTGATGGCCAGCGAGGCGCCGCCGATCGGGTAAGCGGCATTAATTTTTTGGATTCCATAACCCGGGATGTCCACCTGCAGGTCACGGGGGATGGACAGGATCGAGACGAAGCCGGCGTTGGGGTCGACCCGGACGAGCATCAATGTATCGGAATTGCCCTGGGTGGAGCTGTCGTCGGTGCCCATGACGAGGATGTTCTCTGCCTGGTCGGGATTGGGAATGTCCAGCTGTTCCCTGGCTGCCTGCACCACGGGAAGATTGTTGGAACTCATCTTCCCGAGCGTGTGGTATACAAAAAGGAAACCGGCGATGGCTGAAATCAGGGTGATCGCGAGAATCGAGAGGACAGCCCATTTCAGGATTCGCACCCAGCGCCTTGGCTTGCGGTATCGCGAACCCCTCGAACCCCTGTTAATGCGGGAGCTGCTGCTTGGATTAGTCGTCCGGCGACGTCGTCTAAAAATCAAAAATTTTCCTAGATTGAACCCTACCAGTAAGAAAGCCTACCGGCAGCATTTAATGCCTCCCGACAGGCTGAAACCGCTGGAAATTATATCTGCCCGGACGCGCAACTGCAAACAGGCCCGCCCGAAGGTCCATTCCAGGCCAGGTTCGCGATGGACATGAAAAATGGTTCGCGCTTGGACACAAAGACGGTTTTTGTGTCAATTACAACTTGTGAAAGATTGCACAAAATTTATGCCTCTGCTACTCTCCTGTAACAATATGAAACGGGCTGCGAATTAAAGGTCCTGGTGGCGGGAGGTGAAGGCCAGAGGGGTAATGTTCAAATTTCATACGCACGCCAATTCATACCGTTTCGTTGAGACAGACATACGCACCTGCCCGCACGGACCTGAGCGTATCCCGATCTCGCTCATTAACTCTTATTTTCGGCATCGCGACTTCCTCGCCTCTCCTGATCGATCTGAAGTCGCAACCGCTCCTTTTTATTCTCGCCTCCAATACTTCCCGCGCGTTCTTTCTGCCGCTTCCCGCACTCTTGTGTCGCGCAATCACTGTCTGGCCCACCGGCTACCGGCCTGCGTAACCGAAGCGCGACGCGATCTTTCGCGCCGCGGCCTTCGTCGCTTTTTTCCCGTCCTGTTATCCGGCGGGGGGCAAAGGAAGTGAAGCTTTCATGCGCAAGAAGGGTGTTAAGGGGACACATTCGGGCAGGTTCAACGGCTTTGGTTTTGGTTTGCTTTTCAGTCTGGCGGTGATTCTGGGACTAGCGCTTCTGGTGGCCAGCTTTACCCGCCAGGCCAATGCCGCCTCAGCGGTGTACACCGCATATAACCACCAGCTGACCATCAGCGGCACCGGCGGCGAATGCGCCTCGGTCGGGGCCTGGGACCAGTATCAGAAAAGCTGCACGTTAAACACTGACATCACCGACACCACCGTCTGGATAACCGGTTCCGGCGTTACCCTGAACGGCGGCGCGCATAGCGTATCCGGCGGCGCTGACGTGCATTTCGGCGTTATCGTCGGCGACGGACTGACCGGCGTCAGCGTCGTGCATGTACATCTGCGGCATGGACGTCAATAGCTTCGGCAACATGATTTCCGGCAACGTCATCACCAACAACACCGAGATGTTTGGCGGCGATGGCATCATCCTCAGGGGCAACTTCAATAACATCACTGGCAACAACCTGTCCGCCAACAACATCAGCGGCATCCTGTGCCTCGGCAATGACAACAGCGTCAGCGGCAACAATATCCAGGGCAACGGCCGCGTTGATGGCGGCTGGGGCGTGACGAACTCCCCAACGGCCACGGGTAATGGCAATACCTACAGCGGCAACTACATTGGAGGCAACGGCTCTTCCGCCGGCGGCATCTATGCCACTTCCGGCGTCACCATTCGCGACAATGTCATCGAGAAGAATACCGGCGCGGGCATCAGGCTGAATGGTGTGTCCAACACAACTGTCACCGGTAACAGCGTTTCCAGCAACAGCGCTTATGGAGTCTTGATCGATACCACTTATTATCAGATCAATTTTCAGATATTTCACAACAACTTCATCAACAACCCAACGCAGGCGCTCATCAGTAACGGCACCGGCACCTTCAACCAGGCCGCTCCCACCGGTGGCAACTACTGGAGCAACAACAGCACCGCGGCGCAGGGTTGCAGCGACGCCAATGCTGACGGCTTCTGCGATGCTCCGTATGTCTTCAGCGGCGGCCAGGACAATCTGCCGCTGACAGCGCCGGTCGCCGTTCCCGCGATCAGGCCAGCCACCCCCGGCAGCGGCAAGCCGGTGCTCAAGCTCAGCTCGCCGGCTCCGGTGTGGGCATCGCTGACCGACTACCAGAACGGGCAACTGTCGGTGACCTGGACGATCACCAACACCGGCAAGGACTTCGCCATGGACGCGGCATTCCATGGCCAGCTGACCTCGAGCACTGACAGTAATGATGTCAGCGCCATATTCCAGCTGCAGCAATACCGTTATTACGTCAACGGCCACAGGTACTATGGCTACAGGGTGATACCGATTCCCTTTGCCAGTGTCATTCCCGGTGGGGAGTCGGCGGCCGTTACCGTCAAGTACAAGATCCCGGCAGGGGTCGGCTCGTGGCATACGGCGCTGCAGGCTTCCGCCACGGACAGCGAAGACACCGGTTATACCTATCCCTAGATGAGGAACCCGGCCACATCAGACTCAGCAGGAATACGCAAAGGAGCAGGAGATAAAATGAATATCGATAATGGCAAATTGAAGCAATACGCCAAACCGGACCTGCAGAAGCTCCAGAATATCAAGGAGATAACCCGCGAATGCGCCAACTGGCAGTGCAGCGTCACGGTGCCGCGCTCGCCCGGCCTGTAGCGGAATTCAGCGCGCAATCAGAAAGGCCGCCTGTATAACCAGGCGGCCTTTTTTTCATACCGTTTCCGGATGCGGACGGCACTCAGCCGCCGCGAAACGCGATATCTCAAGATGCCAGCAGCATCTTCAGGTCATCCGTGATCCAGGCGCAGTCGTTGACGCGCTGGGCAAAAC
>JAJYLK010000147.1:0-407 GCA_021787775.1 Actinomycetes bacterium
TACCTCTTCCTGCGCCTGCTGTGGACCGCGGTGCGCCGGGTGCCGCGCCGGCGCAGCCCGCAGCCACCCGCAGGCGCCGAAACGGACTCACTGACTTTCGCCGCAGTGAGCGCCGCCGGCCGCCCACGGAGAGGTGAGGGGGGGGACGACGATCTTGATACCGACGCCGCCGGGCATGTCCATCTGAACTTCCGGCCGCTGGTGCTGGCCATCGGCCTGGCGGCCCTGATCATATTCCGGATCACGATCAACATCGCGGATTCCAACGTAGTCGATGTCGGCTACTCGGGCGTAATCGGTGCGCACCGCATCATCGAGAATCAGACCCCATACGGCCACATGGCATCGGACGACCAGAACGGCGACACTTACGGTCCGCTCAATTACCTGCTTTACGTGCCTTTTGA
>JAJYLK010000147.1:417-3787 GCA_021787775.1 Actinomycetes bacterium
TTCTTCGACCTGGTGACGATCGCCGGCATGTTTATGGCGGGCCGCAGCCTCGCCCGCAGCAGAAGAGTGGGCAACCGGCTGGGCCTGGCGCTGGCGTATGCCTGGGCAGCCTTCCCATATACCACATTTGTGCTTAATTGCAACGTCAATGACACCATCCAGGCCGCGTTTCTCGTCTGGGGATTTGTCTTCATCCGCAAAGGCCTGGTCTCAGGACTCCTGCTGGGGCTGGGGATGCAGATCAAATTCTTCCCGGCTATGCTGGGGCCGCTGTGGGCATCGTTCCCCAATGCGTTTCGCAACTGGAAACGGCGAGCGCTGTTCGTGCTTGGTTTTGTCGCCGGCGCCGCGGTGGTGATGCCGGTTGTCTTCATGGGAGATGGTTCGCTGCACACTTTCCTGAAGCATTCGATTGAATGGCAATGGGGGCGGCAGTCGCCGTTCAGCCTCTGGGGGCAATATCCGGACCGGCTTGCGCGCGTGCAGCATGTAGGGCAGTATGTGCTGGCGGGTCTGGCGGTGCTGGCGTATTTCCTGCCCTGGAAAAAGAACCGGATTCAGCTGGCGGCAGCGTCCGCGGCGCTGGTGATCGGCTTTCAGATCCTGCAGACCCACTGGTTTTACCTGTACATACCCTGGTTCTTCCCGCTGGCGATGATCGCGCTGATGGTCGCTTCCGGCAGACCGATGGCGAAGAGGATGGAGACAGGACTTGTCGCTGGCTGAAAGGACGCAAAAGATACCGGAGCGCTACCGGCCGTGGCTGGTCGCGCTGGCGTTCATCATCCTGCAGGCCTTCATCTGGTTTGTCCTCTTTGAAGTCCTGTGGTACAAGGACCGGTCGATTACCGACACGCCGGAATATTACGATTATGCCAGCCGCATGGTGAGGGGCATGGTGCCGTATCGTGATTTTGCTTCCGAGTATCCGCCGGTCGCGATGGTGATCTTCTGGATTCCGCGCGTCATCTCGGGTTCGGGCTATGACGCCTTTGTCAGGTGGTTCGAGCTCGAGATGTACCTGGCCAGCTGCGGCATCGTCGCCCTGATGACCGTGGCGGCGAACAGGCTGTGGGGCAGCGTCAGGAAGCTTGCCGGCGCCCTGGGCGCCTACACTTTCCTGATCCTGGCGCTGGGTTCGCTCGTGGAATCGCGGTTCGACCTGGCTGCGGCTTTCATCATCCTGGCCAGCGTAGTCAGCTTTATCACCGACCGTTACCTGCTGGCGTGGCTGCTGCTGGGCGTCGGCCTGATGACGAAGGTGGTGCCGGCGCTGCTGGCGCCGGTGTTCCTCATCACCCATTTCCGCCGCCGGCAGTTCTGGGAGTTGCTTAAGGGTCCGGCAGCCATGCTGGTGGCTACGCTGGCGATCGCGGCGCCGTTCATCTTCTCAGCGCCGGCGGGGCTGGCGGGGGCCTTCCTCTACCACGTGGAGCGGCCGCTGCAGCTCGAGAGCAGCTGGGCGTCACCGCTGCTTCTGGCGTCGAAGCTTGGCGGGTATCCGGTGCACATCATGAACGCCTATGGGTCCCACAACGTTTATTCCACGCTATCAAATGCCATGGCCGACATCTCGGCGCCGGTGACGATCCTGCTGCTGCTGGCAGGCTACTGGATCTTCTTCCGCCGTTCGCGCGGCGGATCGGATAACGATCTTGTGGCTGACGTCGTACGCTTCTCGACTGTCGCGATCGGCACCTTCATCCTGGGGGGGAAGGTCTTCTCGCCCCAGTTCATCATCTGGCTGCTGCCGCTGGTGCCGCTGGTGAAAGGGCCGGACCGGCCGGTGACGCTGGGTTTCTTCGCGGCGGTGGTGGTGTTGACACAGATCGAGTTTCCGTTCAACTACTGGCGGCTATACTCTCTGGAAGGCGGGATTATCGCAGAAGTAGCGCTGCGCAATGCCATGCTGGCGGTATTCCTGGGAGTGGTCCTTTTTTATCGCCGGCGGGTAGCCCTCAAGCCTGCCGGACCGGCTCTCCGGTAGCAGCCTCACTCAAGCCCGGGTTCAGGCCTCGATTCTGATCCGCTCGATCCCGGTCGCGCGGCCGCCGGCGTTAGTCTGGATCAGCGCACCCTCGATGCGGACACCCTCGTCCGCGACTTCGAACCTGACCGGCATCTGCGTCAGAAACCGTTTGAGAATGATCTCTTTCCGCACTCCGATCACCGAATCATGGGGGCCGGTCATGCCGGCATCGGTGAGATAGGCGGTGCCTCCCGGCAGGATCTGCTCATCGGCCGTCTGCACGTGGGTGTGAGTGCCGATCACCGCCGTGACGCGGCCGTCCAGGTAGCGGCCGAGCGCCACCTTCTCGCTGGTAGCTTCCGCATGTATGTCAACCAGGATATGCCTGACGTCGCCGGGTATCTCCCTGAGCACGCCGTCAATCACCTGGAACATCCCCCTGGGAGCGCCGATGTAAAGATTTCCGGAAAGGTTGACAACTGCCAGGCCGCCCGCGCCGCCAGCGGCGACCGTCCAGCCGCGGCCGGGATTTTCCGGCAGATAGTTGGCCGGTCGCACGATCCGGTCCGAGGCGGCCATGAAACCGGCGATGTCACGCTGCCGCCAGATATGATTCCCGGTCGTGATCACGTCGACGCCGCCTGCCAGCAGCTTCGAGGCGATATTGGATGTGATGCCGGCGCCGCTGGCGGCGTTCTCACCATTGGCGACCACAAAATCGGCCTGAGTCTGTTCGCGCAGCTCTGGCAGCATGCGGATAAGCGCTTCGCGGCCGGGTCTGCCGAAGATGTCGGCGATGAAGAGGATATTCATGTGGTGAGTATACTAAAATGGCGCAGCGACTACCCGCTTGGCAACACCGGCCGCTATCTTCTAGTATTGCATGCGTCATGAAGTTACTGATCACAGGCGGAGCCGGCTACATCGGCAGCATCCTCACCGAGAAATGTCTTGAGGCCGGCGACGAAGTCATTGTCTACGACAACCTCAGCACCGGCCACCGGGAAGCGGTGCCCGGCGGCGCCGCGATGGTGGTGGGCGACGTTGACGATTGCGAACTGATGACCGCCACGCTCAGGAAGTCAGGCGTCGAAGCAGTCGTCCACATGGCCGGTTTCATCGAAGCCGGAGAATCGATGATTGATCCCGGGAAGTATTTCCGCAACAACTGCTGCCGGCCGGTCGAACTGCTGGAAGCGATGGTCGCGGCCGGCGTTGACAAGCTGCTTTTTTCTTCAACGGCCGCGGTCTATGGTAATCCCCGCACCGAGCTTTTGGACGAGGAGCACCCGCAGGCGCCGACCAACGCTTACGGCCAGTCCAAGCTCTTTTTCGAGCAGATGCTGGACTGGTACGAGCGCATCCACGGCATCCATCACGCCGCGCTTAGATATTTCAACG
>JAJYLK010000148.1 GCA_021787775.1 Actinomycetes bacterium
ATGCATTCCTGGAGCGGACGGAAAATATTGACCCAAATTGACGCAAATAAGCTTGTTGACCAACTGGACTACGTCCACCGCGCCCTGATCCGGGGCATCAAGGAGAGGGCCGGAAAGTTGCGTGCGCAGGCAACGGAGAGCGGCATCACGGTGCAGCAGCAGATGCTGGTGATGGAACTCTCCCGCAACGACGGTCTCAGCCTGAAGGATCTTAGCGGGCGCATGGGGCTGTCGCACAGCACTGTCTCGGGCATCGTCGACCGTCTGGAGCGGCGGCGGATCGTGCGCCGCGAGACCGATGCCAGCGACCGCCGCATCACTCGCATCTTTCTCGGCGATAAGGTCAAGCGCTACGTCGCGGCAACCCAGGCGGACATCTATGCGCCGGTGGTCGGCAGGATCATGGCGGCGCCCAGCCGGGAGCGGGCGCGCATCACCAGCGGCCTGGCCAGCCTGTGCGCGGCATTGGAGAAAGAGGACCTATGAACGTCACCACCAGGCCCATACTGGAAATCAGTGACCTGGTTGTCAGCTACGACGGCAAGCCGGCCGTCGATGGCGTCAGTCTCATCATCGAGGCCGGCGAGATTTTTGGACTGCTGGGACCCAACGGCGCGGGCAAGACCACGACGCTGAGCGCGGTGGAGGGGCTGGTGAAGCCCGACGCGGGAACGGTGCTCGTTGACGGGATCGCGATGCGGGAACAGCCGCTGGCGGCAAAGGCACGGCTGGGCGTGCAGCTGCAGTCGACCAGTTTTCATGCGGAGCTGACCATCGCCCAGATCGTCAGGCTGTTTGCCGGCCTTTACGGCGTGCCGCTCACTCGAACGGATCTGACGGCGATGCTGCGCGATATCCAGCTGGAGAACGAGGCCACGCGCCGTTTTGGCCAGCTTTCCGGAGGCCAGCAGCAGCGCGTTTCGCTCCTGCTGGCGACCATGCACAATCCGCCGCTGGTGCTGCTGGACGAGCCGACCGCCGGCCTTGATCCGCAGGCGCGGCGGCAGTTATGGAAGCGGATCGAGGGCATCCGTGCCGGCGGGCGCAGCATCCTGCTGACGACGCATTCGATGGAGGAGGCCCAGGCGGTCTGCGACCGGGTGGCGATCATCGATCACGGGAAGATCCTGGCCACGGAAACGCCGGCGGGGCTGATAGCAGAACACCGGGATGACCCCGCCGTTCGCGAGGCGGCGCACGGCGAAGTGACGCTGGAAGATGTTTTCATCGGATTGACCGGGAGCGATCTGCGTGAATGAACAGGCTGACGCTGTTGATGTGGTAAATGCGGCTGTGAATACTGCCAGCGTGAGCGGGCGGGGAAGTTTCCAGCCATCCCTGCGCCGGACGCTGACGTCGCTGCTGCAGGCAGATTTTATCGTCCTGCTGCAGAACCGGCGCTCGCTTATAATCGGCATGGTGCTGCCCCTTTTCATCCTGCTAACCACGAAGCGCGCGGCGGTTTCGGGCGACGCGATGCTTTTGGCCACAAGTATTACATTTGGGCTGGCATCTTTTGCGATTCTGGGATACTCGATATCAACTGCGAGGGATCGCGAAAAGGGAGTGTTTCAGCGGCTGCGGGTGACGCCGGCTCCGTCCTGGACGATCATGGCCAGCCGCATCTCCGTACAGGTGGGCGCCTGCCTGACGATGGCCGCGGTCATCCTGGTTGCCGCCAGTCAGGTGAACAGGATAATCCTGTCGCCCGCCGGCTACGCGCTGACCATGGCCGTGACCATCATCGGCGCGGCGATGTTCCTCAGCATCGGCCAGGCGCTGGTGGGGCTGATAAAATCCGCGGAGACCGTCAATGCCCTGGGCCGCTTCGTCTTCATCGGGCTGATCATCTTCGGGCTGGTGGGAGAGTCCGGGAAACTGGGCGCCAGCATGCAGACGGCCGCCACGTGGTCGCCCTACGGGACCATCAACATCCTGCTCTCGGGCGCGATGTCCACTTCATGGAGCGGCACCACTTCGCTGGCGGCGCTGGTTAGCGCCGGCTACATCATCGTGTTCGCCGGGATCGGCATCAAATGGTTCCGCTGGGACGCGAATCCCTGAAACTGCCACCGCCGCCGGAAAACCGCGCGTCCGCGCACGAATCAGCGCTGAACAGAATTGCTCGCCGGTATCATCCCGGATTGTAGCGCGCTCGGGCGCGAAATGATCGCGCGCCGTCCGGATGGTCATCATCGGCGTCCGCCGCCGCCCGCATGAGTCCGATCGCCTCTGGTTTTTGCGCCGTTTAGCCGTGTCCATCCCGGGGAAACGAAACTTGGTCAGGATAAACGAGAAACGAGGGATGCGCCATGGCAATCGAATTCAACATCGAGACACCTGGCCAGGAGGTTGTCATCAACATGGCCTTCGATGCGCCGCGTGATCTTGTTTACCGGCTCTACACCGACCCCGGGCTGGTATCGCAGTGGTGGGGGCCCAGAAGTCAGATCACGACTGTTGACCAGATGGATGTCAGCCAGGGCGGTACCTGGCGGTTCGTATCGCGCGATGCCGAAGGCAATGAGTTCGGGTTTCACGGCGTGTTCCACGAAGTCAGGCCGCCGGAGCGGATAGTGGATACCTTTGAGTTCGAAGGCATGCCCGGCCACGTGCTGCTGGAAACGGTTACGTTTGATGAGCGCGACGGCCGCACCTACGTCCGGAATGAATCGGTATTCCAGACTGTTGAAGACCGGGATGGCATGTTGAACTCGGGCATGGTCGAGGGCACGCGCGAGTCGGTGGAGCGGTTTGCCGAGCTGCTGGCGAAACACTGAACTTTCTGAAAAACATCCTGATGCTGCAGGCGGGGAGTTGAAGCCCGCCTTTACCGGCGGCCCGCGCAGGGTCTAAAATGGTAACCGGTAACGACAGGCCACAAGGGTGCGTTCGAGCGCCCATCAAGTCAGAACCGATGCCCTCAACGGGCATTTTTTATGGAAGTGAAGCGCGATCGTAAGAGCAATAAAAAGATATGGTCTGACCACTTTCTCTTCGCTAAAAATCCGCAATTACCGCCTGTACTTCATCGGTCAGGGAATATCGCTGTCAGGAACCTGGATGCAGTCGATCGGCCAGGCATGGCTGGTACTGACGCTGACGGGCTCCGGGACGTCCCTCGGCCTTGTGATCGCGCTGCAATTTCTGCCGGTGCTGCTGCTGGCGCCCCTCGGCGGCGTCATCGCCGACCGCTTCTCCAAGCGGCGCATCCTTTTCATCACCCAGTCGGTGGCCGCCACCCTGGCGCTGGTGCTGGCGGTGCTGGTGACGACGGGTGAGATCCGGCTGTGGATGATCTACATCCTTGCCACGTTTTACGGACTCAACAACACCCTTGACAACCCCACGCGCCAGTCGTTCGTGATGGAACTGGCCGGCCGCGATTCGCTCCGCAACGCGGTAACACTCAACTCCATGGAGATCAACCTGACGCGCGTGATCGGTCCGGCGATCGCCGGCGCTCTCATCGCCGGTGTCGGTTTCGCGCCCTGCTTCTTCATCAACTCCGCTTCCTTTGTCGCTGTCCTGATCTGCCTGTTCCTCATGCGCGGAGAGGAGCTGTATCGTACCGAGCCGGTCAGGCGCATGAAGGGCCAGCTGCGCCAGGGCTTCAGCTATATTCGCCAGACGCCGCTGCTGAGGGACGTGCTGATCATGATGGCGATCATCGGCACTCTCACCTACGAGTTTCAGGTGTCGCTGCCGCTGATC
>JAJYLK010000149.1 GCA_021787775.1 Actinomycetes bacterium
GTTGACAACCTGCTGGATCCTGTGGATATGCGATGCGAACGAAGAGACGATGATGCGGCCCTTTGCCAGCGAAAAGATCTCGTCTATGGTCTTGCCCACCGACTTCTCCGGCCCCGTGACGCCCTCGACCTCGGCGTTGGTGCTGTCCGACAAGAGCAGCATCACGCCCTCGGAGCCCAGCTCGCCGAACTTGCCCAGGTTGGTGCGGCGGTGGTCTATCGGATTGGGATCGAGCTTGAAATCGCCGCTGTGCACTATCGTGCCCACGGGCGTGGTCACCGCCACCGCCACCCCGTCCGGGATGCTGTGGGTGACAGAGATGAATTCGCAGTGGAAGGGGCCGATGTCCTCGGGGCGGTCGGTTGTAATCTCGCGCAGCTGAACACTGCCGGCCAGTCCGTGCTCCTCCAGCTTGTTGCGCACCAGCCCCAGCGTCAGCCGGGTGCCGTAGACAGGCACGTTGATCTCGCGCAGCAGGAACGGCAGCGCCCCGACGTGATCCTCGTGCCCGTGCGTCAGCAGTACCGCCTCCACGGAGTCGGCGCGCTCGCGCAGGAAGGTGAAGTCGGGAATGATCAGATCGATGCCCAGCAGCTCGTCCCGGGGGAACGAAAGCCCGGCATCGATAACAAGCAGCCGGCCGTCCAGATCGAGCACCATCATGTTCTTGCCGATCTCGCCCAGCCCGCCCAACGGTATGATTCGCAGTCGTGATTCAGTCATCATTAATAACCTGGGGAAACCTTTCTTTATTATATTTGCCAGCCGCCAGCCTCAGGCAGGAACCCAAAAACCGGGCGGCATGCCCGCCACTTTGCGGCTGCGTCCTGTAATGCTTCATCTGCACGATTAGACTTCGCTGCCGCGCACGTTAATTCCTGCCGCAAAACCGGCATTCCCGTACGCCAGCAGAACGTCTAAAAAAGGTGAAATGCGAAGTTGCGCCGGTTGTCTGCCGCCGCGCGTACAGAAGCTAGCCGATCAGCGTCCGCGCCTGCAGCACTTCGCGGATACGGGCTTCTTCGGCTTCGGTCGCGGGCACCAGCGGCAACCTGAGGCCACCCACGGCATGACCCATCATGTTCAGGGCCGCCTTGATGGGGATGGGATTGGTGGCGATGAAAATCGCCTCATAAAGCGGCGCCAGCGACTGATCGATCGCCTCCGCCTCCTCACGGCTGCCGGCGCGGAAAAGTTCCACCATCTGCTTCATCTCGGGACCGGCCAGATGCGAGGCCACGCAGATGCCTCCCCAGGAGCCGTATTCCAGCAGCGGGTAGACCATGTCGTCATTGCCGGCGTAGATACCCATGTCGCACAGCTCCGTCAGCCGGCGCGTCTGTTCCATATCCGGATTGGCCTGCTTGACGGCGACGATGTTGGGAGTCTCGCTGAGGACCGCCAGCGTCTCCGGCTCCATGTTGAGCGCGGTGCGGCCGGGGATGTTGTAAAGGACGACCGGCAGCTCGGCGGCCGCGGCGACCGCCTGGAAATGGGCGATGACGCCGGCCGCGGGCGGCTTGTTGTAATAGGGCGTGACCGCGAGGACGCCATCGACGCCGATCTCGCCGGCGCGCCGCGTGAGCTCGACGCTGTGGGCGGTGTCGTTGGAGCCGGTGCCGGCGATGACCGTGGCCCGGCCGGCGACCGCATTCACGACCACGCGGAACAGCTCCAGCTTCTCTTCGTCGGTCAGCGTCGGCGATTCGCCGGTGGTGCCGCTGACGACCAGCCCGTCAGAGCCGTGCTCGATCAGGTACTCGGCCAGCTCGGCGGTGCCCTCGTAATTGACGGAGCCGTCCTCGTTGAGGGCGGTCACCATCGCCGTGAGTATGTCACCTAAGGAATTCATCGTTGGCATCCGCAATCATACATTATCCCAGATTTACATTACCTTCTCCAGCCCGACGGCCAGGCCGTCGAGGCTGAGTACACGCCGCACCGCCAGCACCACGCCCGGCATGAACGACTCGCGGGAGATGGAGTCATGCCGGATGCTGAGCGTCTGCCCCTGGCCGCCGAAAACAATCTCCTGGTGCGCCACGAGGCCCGGCAGGCGGATGCTGTGGATGGGGATGCCGTTATGCACCAGGCCGCGGGCGACGCTGCCCTCCGGACCCGGAGTCTCAGGGCACTCGACGCGGGCCGCGGCGATCATGTCCGCCGTGCGCAGCGCCGTGCCGGAAGGCGCGTCCAGCTTGCGGTCGTGATGCAGCTCGGTGATCTCACAGAAAGGCATGTAGCGGGCGACCACCTGGGCGATGTCCATCATCAGGACGGCCCCGATGGCGAAGTTCGGCGCCACCAGGCAGCCGGCGCCGCTCTCGCGGCAGCCGGCCTCGATGGCCTCAAGCTGCTCCGCGGACAGGCCGGTGGTCCCGACCACACAGCTGACGCCACGCTCCAGGCAAGCGATGACGTTGGCAAAGACGCTGTCCGGGACGGTGAAATCTACCGCGACGTCGGCGGTTACCTGCCCGAGGCACTGCGCCAGGGTGGCGAATTCAGGCACCCCGGGAACGCCGGCAGCGCCTTCTTGCGCGCTGGCAAAAGCCGTGTCCACCAACGCCACCAGCTCCAGGTCGGGCTCGTGCCGGACCGCGTCCACAACGGTGCGCCCCATCCGCCCCAGGGCGCCCGCCACCAGGACGCGGATCTTGCCAGCCTCAGCCATATAAACCTCCGGATTCAAAAGTGTGCCCAAGCATAGGCATTCTCAGGATAAAAGGTCAATCATTGAAATGCTGCAAAAACACAACCGGATCGGCCGGGGAGGCGAACACCTCGCCATAGGTGATATCCCCGTCATGATCGGCCGCATAGGGAAGGAAAACGTCCATGGCGCGCCCATTCAGATGCTCGACCGAGATCAGCACGGCGTCGCTCCTTCCCATCTCGCCGGAAAGCTTGACGCGCACATCCTGGCACAGACCCGTTGCACGATAATCGCCGTTGCTGGCGCCCATAATCAGCTGCTCGCGCAAGCGGTCGGCGAAGCTCTGGGGCGCGGGTTTCTGCTGGACCTCTTTGGTGTTGGGGATGAAGGTGAGCTTGCCGTCCTGCTTCACCGCTGCGGCGAAGGGATAGAACTGGCCGTGCGTGGCCAGCATACGCTGCGCCAGCGGGATCACGGCATTGAGCAGCTGCTCCAGCTCGTGTTCTGCCCGTTCTTCGTTTCTGTCCGCAGCCGGCATATCTTCATCCCCTTGGCTCTTCTGCCCCCGGGATTTCCGGGCGCCGGACCCGCTCCGTCACGGGCCGGTATCTGCCACTCAGGCCTTCCGGTCGACCGTGGCGGCGGCGATCAGCGCCAGCGGTTCGGCATCGATCTCCCCGGCGACCTCTTCCAGCGCCGTCCCGGCGCGGGCGGCAAGCATAGCCGCCTGCTCGCGCGCGTCTTCGAGGGCGCCGCATCTGATGATACGTTCGCACGCCTGGGTCACAATCCTCTCCCCCGGGCCGCCGGCCAGCAGCCCGCGGATCTTTGAATCGCGCTCCATCGCCAGGATCAGCGGCAGCGTCACGGTGCCATCGCGCAGGTCGGCGCCGATCCGTTTGCCGGTGTGCGCCGGATCGCCTTCGAAGTCAAGAATATCATCCGCAAGCTGGAAGGAAAGCCCCAGATTGTCGCCGTAGCGTCCCATGGCCGAAATCACCGCCGGCGAACAGCCTGAAAGCATGGCCCCCAGCTGGCAGGCGGCGGC
>JAJYLK010000150.1 GCA_021787775.1 Actinomycetes bacterium
AGAAAAGGAATGAACGAAAGGAGCATCATGACTGAAGAAGACGAACAGCCCCAGTGCCTGCAGTGCGGCGCCAGCGCGGAAGGCAACGTGCTCATCCAGTGCCTCAAGGACGGCGAAGACGCGTGGGTGTGCGTCAGCTGCCTGCCGATCCTGATCCACGGCGCTCATTGACTCAGGGCCGCGGCGTTGATGGCACGGCCTCTCCGTACGACAACCTGTTGTTGACTGCATGAAGCGAAGGGAGGAAGCGTGAGTCCGACCGTAATCGGGTTTATCAGAACCAGCCTGCTGTCGCTGGTGGTGGGCGTCGTTTTGGGGGTTTTGATCGCGCTGGGGGTGTTCTCCGGCGCCACCAACCCCGTGCTGATCACATCGGCGCATGCGCACGCCAACCTGCTGGGCGCCGTGATGATGCTGATATTCGGCGTGGGATATCACATCCTGCCCCGCTTCAGCGGCAGGCCCCTTTACAGCGAGGGCCTGGCGACAGTGCAGCTATGGATCAATATCACCGGACTGGCGGGGATGGTCGTGATGTTCCTCATCGGCGGCTATTCGTCCAGCGACCTGCTCAAGTTCGGCGTCGCGCCGTTCGGCGCGCTTTACGCCGTCGGAGCGCTGCTCTTCTTCGTCAACATGTGGAAGACGCTCGCGGGCGCGATGCCGGCGCCGATGCCACCGCGCCCTGCCGGCAAGCCGCCAAAAACGGCCTAGGGCGCACCCCGGGCGCACCCCGTCCCGACCCGAACGGCCGCCGCGGCACGCCATCATGAATGGCCTAAGTGGACGAGGAAACCTGGTAGACCAGGAACACCACCAGCGCCAGGAGGAAAAAGACTCTTTCGGCGGCCATTATCTTGCGGATGAAATCCATCGCTGCGCTCCAGGGGCTGAAACAATTTCTGGCCATAAGTATCGCCCGGAAGCGTAAACGGATTTTAATGCCGGTGTAAGGATATTGTAAAAACTGACTTTTCCAGTAGCCCGCTTTTCCAGTTGCCCGGGAAACGGTCAGCAGAGCGCAAGTAACCGGCTCGGCCAAACGGACGCAAGGGCCAGGGAAGGCCCTGCGCTTACTTGAGCAGCGCCCGCAGGTCCGCCACCACATCCTCGGCGTTGACGCCGTGCATGGTGGCGCCGAAGTTGATCGACTCCATGCGGATGCCCGGGCAGGTGAAACAACCGTTGCCGAAATATTTTTCGATCACGTCAGCCGCGCCCGGGATCTGCTCGATGACGTCGCCGATGATGCTCTCGCCGCTCACGCTGATATCTGTAGTCTCTGGCATGTCTTCCTCCTTCAACAAATCGTTGTCATGCGGTTATCGCGCTTACCGCCTGTTAACAGCATATTCTTAGCATACCCGCCTCGCGCCCCGCGCGCATGAGCTGCCTCACAACCGGTTAGTGATATGCGTCACGGCCGCGCACGAAAAAAGCGGCACGAGCCGTGGCTCGTGCCGCCAGTGTGCTGCTAACCCGGGGCGATCCCGGGGGTACTTCCGTGTTATTTCGCCAGGAACGGGACGATCAGCAGGGCGACGATGTTGACGACCTTGATCATCGGGTTGATGGCGGGACCGGCGGTGTCCTTGTAGGGGTCGCCGACGGTGTCGCCGGTGACCGCGGCCGCGTGGGCGTCAGAGCCCTTGCCGCCGAACTCGCCGTCCTCGATCAGCTTCTTGGCGTTATCCCAGGCGCCGCCGCCGCTGGTCATCGAGATGGCCAGGAACAGGCCGGTGACGATGGTGCCCACCAGCAGACCGCCGAGCATCTCGTAGCCTATCTGACCGTTGCCCAGCAGGCGCGGACCGACACCGATGACGATCGGCGTCAGGATCGGGATCAGCGCCGGGACCATCATTTGCCGCAGCGCGGACTTGGTGACGATATCGACGCACTTGCCGTACTCAGGCTTGCCGGTGCCCTCCATGATGCCGGGGATCTCCCGGAACTGGCGGCGGACCTCCTCGACCACCTGGCCGCCGGCTGTGCCGACAGCCTCCATGCACATGGCGGCGAAGATGAACGGCAGCAGGCCGCCGATGAAGAGACCGACGATGATGGGAGCGCTTGACAGCGTGAATGACTGGTCAAGAGCATCGCGCGCTATGCCGAGGTGATCACTTAAGTCCTGCGCATAGGATGAGAACAGGACCACGGCAGCCAGCGCGGCGGAGCCGATGGCATAGCCCTTGGTAACAGCCTTGGTGGTGTTGCCTACCGCGTCCAGCGGATCGGTGACGCCGCGGACCTCTTCCGGCAGCTCGGCCATCTCGGCGATGCCGCCAGCGTTATCGGTGATGGGGCCGTAGGAGTCGATGGCGACGATGATGCCGGTCATCGACAGCTGCGCCATGACGGCGACGGCGATGCCGTAGGGGCCAGCCGCCCAGTTGGCGGCCAGGATGCCGGCGGCGATGAAGAGCACGGGCAGAGCCGTGGACTTCATGCTCACCGCCAGGCCGGCGATGATGTTGGTCGCGTGGCCTGTCTGTGAAGCGGAGGCGATATGCTTGACCGGCTTATACTTGGCCGCCGTGAAGTACTCGGTGATGATCACAATGGCGCCGGTGACCAGCAGGCCGATGATCGAGCAGAGGAAGAGCTTGTTGACAGAGGTATTGTCGTACGAAGCCGCTTCACTCATCATCCAGTTTGTGATCGGGTAGAAGGCGATCGCGGCCAGGACGCCGGCGGCGATGAGCCCTTTGTAAAGAGCGGCCATGATGCCCTCGTTCTTGCCCACCCGGACGAAAAACGTGCCGATGATGGAGGCGATGATGGAAACGCCGCCCAGCACCAGCGGGTAGATCAGCGCCCGCTGCTGCACCGGACCGGTCGCGTGAGCGAACACCAGCGAGCCCAGCAGCATGACAGCGACTGCCGTGACGGCATAGGTCTCGAACAGGTCGGCCGCCATGCCGGCGCAGTCGCCGACGTTGTCGCCGACGTTGTCGGCGATGACCGCCGGGTTGCGCGGGTCATCCTCGGGGATGCCCGCCTCCACCTTACCCACCAGGTCGGCGCCGACATCGGCGCCCTTGGTGTAGATGCCGCCGCCCAGCCGGGCGAAGACGCTGATGAGGCTGCCGCCAAAACCAAGCCCGATGAGGTTCTTGACGTCGAGCGCCGAAGAGCCCATGGCGGCGAAATAGCCGGCCACGCCCAGCAGCGCCAGGCCGACGACCAGCAGGCCGGTGACCGAACCGCCGCGGAAGGCGACGAGCATGGCGGACTTCAGACCGCCGCGTGCCGCTTCAGCCGTGCGCACGTTGGCGCGTACGGAAACCATCATGCCGATGTAACCGGTCGCGCCTGAAAGAATGGCGCCCACCAGGAAAGCGACCGATGTCTTGACGCCGATATCCCAGCCGGAATTAAGGCCGAGAAGTATAAGCAGCGCGGCAAAGACCACGACGCCGACCATGGCGATAGTGCGGTACTGCCTGTTGAGGTAAGCCTTGGCACCCTCCTGAATAGCCCCGGCAATCTCCTGCATCTTCTCGTTTCCGGCAGGCAGTTTCAGCACCCACCAGATCAGGATGATGCTGTAGGCGATCGCCGCCAGGGCGCAAACGATCGCGATCACCACCCCGTGGTTGTATAAAAATTCAGACAAAATTAACTATCCTCTCCTTTCTTCGCGGGCTTCTTCCCGGTCGGGATTGGACGC
>JAJYLK010000151.1 GCA_021787775.1 Actinomycetes bacterium
CGACTACCCGCTTGCGGTCGGGAGTCCCCCGGAACACGGCGATGTTGGCCAGATACTGGATGGCGTCTATGGTCTGGCCGTGACGGCCGATGAGCAGTCCGAGGTCTTCCCCGGTGATGTTGCCCACCAGCGCTTCGAATTCATCCGCCACCACCACGGTGGCCTCCAGGCCGATCCCTTCCAGAATCTGCTGCAGGAATTCCTCCAGCCGGGCTTCCGCCTCCGCGCCAGCCGGCTGAAAATCATCTTCCTTCTCCGCCAGCTCGCTCTTGAAAGGCTGCGGCTCATCGACCAGGACCTCGTCGAAGAACTCCGGCTGCGGCTGGCTCGCTTCGGGGCCGGGCAGGGACGCCTCGACCTCCGCCATGGCGGAGCCCATCCCCAAAAAACCCTTCGAGCCCTCGGAGAGCACGACCAGCTCGACCTCGTCCTTGCGGAACGGACCGATCTCTGCTTCCAGCTTCGCCAGCGCGTCCGCCTGGGCCTCCACGACCGTCTTGCCGGTGCCGACTACCCTGGCCTCAGCGGCGTTTCTTTTTTGATTTTGGTTTTCCTGCATTCGGCTTGCCTCCGGTCTTTGGCGCGGGAGGGGGCGGGGGCGAGCCGCCGTCAACAGGTCCCCCTCGTGCCTCCCTGCGATTGATTGCTTCTCTGACGATCAGCTGCTGGCCCAGCATCAGCACGTTGGACGTCACCCAGAACAGCAGCGCCCCGGCCGGGAATCCCATCACCAGGAAACCGATGGCCACCGGCATGATCAGCATCAGCATGCGCTGGGACTTGTCGGTGGTGGTGGTGAGCATCAGGCTGGATCCCAGCTGGCTGAGCACATAGAAGATCAACAGGATCCTGTCGGGATCGTTGATGTTGCTGATCCAGAGGAATGAATTGTCAGTGGTGAACGGCTGGCTGCGGATCATGTAATAGAGCGCCATGGTGATCGGCAGCTGGATCAGCATCGGCAGGCAGGAGCCGAAAGGATTGACCTTGTGCTCCCGGTAAAGCTTCATCATCTCTTCGTTCAGCTTCTGCCGGTCGTCCTTGAACTTGGCCTGCAGCTCCTTCATGAGCGGCTGGATCTTCTGCATCGCCCGCATGGCAGTGTACTGCTTGATGGTCAGCGGCGTCAGGATGAGCCGGAGCACGATCGTCATGACGATGATCCCGATGGCGTACGACAGCCCCAGGTTGTCATGCAGGAAGAAAAGGATCTCCCGCAGCGGATTTATCAGAAAGGAGAGCGCTTCGGTCACTGCCGCCGCTTCCTGACCGGATCGAAGCCGCCCAGTGAGAACGGATTGCACCGAAGCACCCGCCACACGGACATTCCCAGGCCGCGGAAGAAGCCCCATTCCCGGAAAGCCTCGGCGGCGTAAGCCGAGCAGCTGGGATGATATTTACAGCGTTGAGGAAATAGCGGTGAGATCAGCTTCTGATAGAAGCGGATCAGCAGGATTGGTATTCGCTTCAAGTTATTCTGCTTCCTGGATTAGATCAGCCCGCCTGAACAGATCCGCCATCGCGGCCACGATGGCTTCGAACTGGCTTTTTTCAATATATTCCGCCAGCCCTGAACGGGCGATTATTACATAGTCATAGCCGGGCGCAACGTCTTTCCGGAACTGATGGAAAGCCTCTTTCAGCACCCGCTTGGCGCGATTACGCACTACGGCGCCGCCGACTTTCTTCGAAACGGTGAGTCCCAGACGCGGCCCGGACGCGGCCTCGGCGGGCCGCTCAAAATAGTACAGGACCAAGTGACGGTCGGCAACGGATTTTCCCTGGCGGTAGACCCGCTGAAAATCCGCCGATCTGGTGAGGCGGTGCTTCTTGTCCACCGGGACCGTGGCGGTTCCTATGCCGATAACCTCTTCCGGCCCTTTGCGCGCCGGCGTTTAAGCAGACGGCGGCCGGCCTTCGTGCTCATCCGGATCCGGAAACCGTGGGTTTTTTTCCTTTTCCTTTTGTTCGGCTGGTAAGTCCGCTTCACCAGAAAACTCCTTTAGTTATTAACGACCTGACAGTATACAGGCATTTTTTCCGCAAAGTCAACCAGGGGCGACGGCCGCGGGGCGCGCACTATGCATACCTGTGGAAAGTGTGGAAAACTCCGCGCAAACGCGCCACCGCCGGGCTTTCACCGGTTTAAAACTCTTTCCCGGAAAAACCCGACAAAGAAAGTCAATAAGGCCTTCATTGAGCAAACACCCTGCAAAACAAGGTGCTACTGAAAACAGCTTAATGAATAATGATTATAAGAGACATTTCCGTCCCGGGGCGCCGGCCGCAAAAAAGGAGCCGCTGAGCGGCAGTGAGTTTTTCCACAAACAGTACTTTCTTCCCGCATATGTGTCTATGTAGAGGATATCAGATGTATGACTCGCTGCGAAAGCTCACGAAGCGGCTGCCGGAGACGATCACATGGTCCAGCACCTCGATGCCCAGCAGGCGGCCGGCATCCACCATGCGGGCGGTCAGGCCGAGATCCTCCTGGCTGGGCGAGACATCCCCGGAGGGATGGTTGTGAGCCAGAACGACGGCGGCGGCGCCGCGGGCGACCGCCGGCCGGAAGACCTCGCGCGGATGCACGATGTTGGCGTTGAGGCTGCCGATGGAGACCACCTCCTGGTGGATGAGGACGTTGCGCGCGTCCAGGTAAAGCGCCAGGAAGTGCTCCTTGCCGGCGGCGCGGATATCGGCGGCCGCCCGGCAGACATCCTGGGGCGAACGGATGCTGATGCGGCCATCGTCGGGCCACAGCAGCCGGCGCGCCAGCTCGATCGCGGCCATCAGGCGCTCCGCCTCCTCCGGCGTAAGGCCGCAGTCGTGGATCTCTTCGGCCGGCACCGGTGACAGCGCCCTGCCGGTGAAGACGGCGAAGATGCGCTCCGAGAGACCGGCCAGCCTTTCCCCACCCGGGCGGTCCAGCAGCAACCCCACCAGCTCGTGGTCGAACAGGGTCGAGGCGGCCGGAGCCACGGCAGGAACTTCCTTCAACTCTGGATATGACATGTCTGCTCCGTTGTCAGCGGAGCGGGCAGCCGGAGGGAGTGATGCGGGGAGACAATCCTACACCGCGAACCGTCGCGGCACAAGGGCGCCGCGTTCCAGTCGCGCGCGAGCGCGGAGGCGGGCCGCCCTGCGGGAGCCCCGGCGGCCGGGCAAGGCAGGAAGTCAGGCGCTCGCGGGCGCCGGCGCTTCGTGCGCCATCTGCCGCAGGATGCGGATGCGGTCCTGGATCGGCGGATGGGTGTCGAACAGGCCGCGCGAGCGCTTCTCGAATTTCTTGATCGGCTGGGCGATATAAAGATGGGCGGTAGCGCGGTTGGCCTCCACCAGCACCTCATCGTCCGCGGCGATCTTCTCCAGGGCGCTGGCCAGCCCGTTGGGGTTGCGCGTCAGCTTCACCGCCGAGGCGTCCGCCAGGTACTCGCGTTTGCGGGAGATGGCCAGCTGCACCATGCGGGCGGCGATGGGCGCCAGGATGGCCAGTACCAGGGCGACCACCAGCAGGATGACGCCGATCATGCCGCTGTTGTCGTTGTCGCTGCGGCGGGCGCCGCCGAAGATGGTCCAGCGCAGGAAGAAATCGGCCATCAGCGCGATGGCGCCGACCATGATGCCC
>JAJYLK010000152.1 GCA_021787775.1 Actinomycetes bacterium
GACGTCGAGAGGTATCCGTACGTCCAATCCGTCTGCCATAGCCGAACTCCTTTCAAACCCAGATCTGTTGACTTTTTGCCGGCGGCTTCGTGCCGGTCCCGACAGCGGCCTGGCGCAGACCCCCTGGCGCCGCCGCCCGTGTTATACCGAACGCCAATAAGGATATTTTATCCACCGGATAAAATCCAACGGCGGGCGCCGCTTTTTATATATAATATTCGGGTTCATCCCAGGCTAAACCGGTGCGTCTGGTTGCCAGGGGTGGTGTCCGGGAATGAGGAAGATGACGGAATCGGTAATGGAAAAAGCACAGGCGGCGCGGCAGGCTCTGCATGAGCTGTCGGTTCTGCCATCGGCAACAAAGAGCGCGGCGCTACTGGCGATGGCCGACGCTTTGGAGCAGAACCTGGCGGAGATCGAGGAGGCCAACGCCAAGGATCTGGGAGCCGGCCAGGCCAAGGGGCTGTCGCCGGCTATGCTGGACCGGCTCATGCTCGACCGCGTCCGTGTGGGCCTGATGGCCTCAAACATGAGGGCTGTCGCGGCTGTCGATGATCCGGTCGGGACTGTCGTCCGCGCCTGGGATGCTCCCAACGGCATGCGGATGAGCCAGGTGCGCTCGCCCATCGGTGTTATCGCCATCGTCTACGAGTCGCGGCCGAACGTAACTACCGACACCGCGGCGCTGTGCATCAAGGCTGGCAACTGCATCATCCTGCGCGGCGGCTCGGAGGCGATCCATTCCAACCGGGTGCTGGCCAGGCTGATGCATGAAGCCGGCGAGAGAGAGGGTATGCCCGCAGGCGCGATTCAATTCGTCGAGACAACGGACCGCGCTGCGGTCGACGAACTGCTTGGGCTGGCCGGCCTGATCGACCTGGTGATCGCCCGCGGCAGTCACCGCCTGATCCAGGCGGTGACGGAGAAATCGAAGATACCGGTGATGAAACACTACCGCGGCCTCTGTCACATCTACGTGGAGTCGCACGCAGACCCGCAGATGGCGGCAAGAATCGTGCATAACGCCAAAGCAAACCGTCCCAGCACGTGCAATTCGGTGGAGACGGTTCTGGTTGACGAAGCGGTGGCGGACGCCGTCCTGCCGCTCCTGGCCGATAGTCTGGGCGCCGCCGGCGTCGAGGTGCGGGCGGACGAACGGGCGCGGCAGACCGTTCCCGTCTGGGCTGCCGCTACCGGCGCCGACTGGGACACCGAATACCTCGACCTGATCCTGTCGCTCAGGGTCGTGTCCGGATTTGGCGAGGCCATCGCCCACATCCGCCGGTATCACTCCGGGCTCGCGGACGCCATTGTCACCGAAGATGCGCAGGCGGCCGAGCGCTTCCTGAGCATGATCGACAGCGCCGCCACGTACTGGAATGCTTCCACCCGGCTGACTGACGGCCTGCCTTTTGGCATCGGCCCTGCCAGCGGCATCAACACCGACCGCGTGTATCCCCGCGGTCCCATGGGCATCGAGGAGATGACAAGCACGCGCTACGTCATCCGCGGCGCCGGTCAGATCCGGGAATAAACCGGCAGGCTGATCGCCTCTTCGCTGGTCGCCCTTCCCCGACCAACTGCCCCTCTTCGACCGGCGGTTTTTTCTTCACCGGCCAGCCCTCCCTGGCCACTTTCTCCCATGCAACTTCCTAATATGGTTAATGATATTTAATATGGAGATAATTGTGACTTTCGCTACATGCCAAGGGGCTGGTTTCGAGGAGCCGGCCGCAGAATTATTTCACGACTTCCCCTCCGGCCTCAATCAGTTTGCCGCCAAAACCGATAAAGGTCCGCACGTGCGGGTCGATAGGAAAGAGTAGGCATCGAGCAGGACAGTTGAACTGGCAACAAACGGTGGGAGCCACACTCTGAGAGCCGTGCGATGAGCCGAGTCAAAGAATTCCTGAGCGTCTTTCGCAGCCGGCTGGGACTGAAGATAGCGGTCCCCGTCCTGGCGGTAGTGCTTGTATTTTCACTGCCGCTGGCGCTTTTCTATCGCTACGTGATTATCTCCAACAGCACCCAGGCAGACCTGGCCAGCCGCAACCTGGCGCTGGCCGAACTGGCCAACATGGAGGACGGCCTGCAGCAGGAGCTGCTGGCCTCGCACGAGCTGTTTCTGGACCATTACAGCGGGGTGATGGACCACCAGGCCTCGATCGACGCCTTCACAACCGCCGCCGCCTTGGTCGACAGCAGCCATCATCAGGCCGAGAAGATGGCAGCCACCTATGATGAACGTAACTGGCTCAGCCAGTGCGCCACCCTGCACCAGCAGGCGCGGGCAACATTCCTCAACGTCATTGTTCCGCAAGCAGACAGGCCTGGCTTTGATCTGGGCGCCCGGGAGGAGCAGTTGCGGCAGCAGTACGACCAGATGTTCGCTCTTCGGTCAAAAATCAGCAGCGCCTACGCGACAGATCTGAACAACACCGCCGCCGCTCAGTCTAGCTCGGAAAATGCGGCGTCCCGGATGGGCTGGATCGGCTCGATCGCCGCCGTTCTCATCGGCCTGGTCGTGGCCGGCATCTCCGGCCGGCGGCTGCTGGTGCCAATCAAACGGATGTCGGTGGCTGCCCGTGACATGTCGCGTGGAAATCTGGGCCATCAGGTACCAGTGGCCAGTGGGAACGATGAGCTGGCCCAACTGGGCAACTCGTTCAATTTCATGGCGGAGTCGCTGCTGAGGCGGACTACGCAGCTGGAGGAAGAGAAGGCACGCATCCGGTCGATACACCAGAGCATCGGTGACGGTATTCTGGTTGCGGACCGGGACGGCGTGATCATCTCGGTCAATCCCGCCGCAGAGAAAGCGCTGGGAAAGACAGCGCTGGAGCTGGAGCGCACCACGGAGTTCGGTGTGCCGCAGATGGAGAAGGCGCTGCTGCACAGCATAAAGCCCGCCGACATGATCCGTTGCCGGGAAGCCAAGAACTGCGACAAGAATGATTGTCCTTCTTATAACAGCGAGGACAAACGCTGCTGGCTGATGTGCGCGACGCACTGCTACAACGAGATCCAGGGTACGTTCCGGCAGAAACGGGACGCCTGCGAACGGTGCGAGGTGTTTCATAGCAATGCTGTACAGGAGCTGGAGATCGAAATCAGAAGCCGCTACTACAGCGTTGAAGTCGTGCCTATCCTTGATAATGAAGGACAGGAAGGCGGCCGCACAGTGGTAATGCACGATATCACCGAGATGCAGCGTATCAACGATGAACTTGAACGGCACAGCCGGGAGCTGGCCAGCCTCAACAGCATAAACGAGGCGATCACCGATTCGCTGGATCCGGCGGCCATGATGCATTCCGCCCTGAAGAAGGTGCTGGAAATGCGCCCGGTTGAAGCTGCCACCATCCATCTGCTCGATGATGTCAGCGGCGACCTGGTCCTTGCGGCCGCCAAAGGCATGGACGAAAGCCTGCTGGCCAAGATCGGACGCCTGTCCAGGGGACAGGGGTGCCCCCAGCATATTCTGGAAATAGAAAGCTCGCTGATCGATAACGATCTGAAAGAGTCGAAGTCGGTTACGCCAGAGGTTGTGGAGGCCGGGCTGCTTTCCTACGTGGGGGCGCCGTTAAAATCGAAGAACCGGAGCCTGGGGGTCA
>JAJYLK010000153.1 GCA_021787775.1 Actinomycetes bacterium
GAGGGTGCCGCGGAGAGCGGGGAAACCGCCCAGCAGGCTGGAAACCAGGTTGTGCGGCAGCATCACGCTCAGCAGCACGCCGCCGGTCCGTTCCCGGAAGCGGATGTCGCCCTTGTAGGCAAAGTACGGGAGGACGTAGGCGAAGACTACCGTCACCAGCATCCAGAAGCAAAGCAGGATCCAGGCGGCGGTGCGCTTGCGTATAAGCAGCAGCTGCGCGGCGAGGGCGTCGAGCATCACGCCTCCTCCCCGGTCAGATTCAAAAAAACATTCTCCAGGGAAAGCTTCATCGGGCCCAGTTCGCTGACGGCCACGCCGGCTTCGACCAGGATCCGGTTGATCTCGGCGGCGCGCGCCGGACTGGTATCGATCACCAGGTAGCCGTTCACGGGTTCCGTGCCGGCTACGCCCTCGATCTTCTCCAGCACCTCGCGCGCCCTGGCTTCCGGCTCGGCTTTGAGCCGCAGCTGTGCGCCGTGGCGAAGGTCATCAAGCGACCCCTCCGCGATCAGGCTCCCGTGCTTGACGACCCCCACGCGATCGCAGATCTGCTCCAGCTCGCCCATCAGGTGGCTGGAGAGCATCACGGTGCGCTCGCCCTGCCCGAGGCTGCGGATCAGCCGGCGCATCTCTGCCATGCCGGCCGGGTCCAGCCCGTTGGTCGGTTCGTCCAGGATCAGCAGCTCGGGGTCTTTCAGCAGCGCCGCCGCCATCCCCAGACGCTGTTTCATCCCCAGCGAATAGTTCTTGAACTTGTGCTCCGCCCGCTTCAGCAGCTCCACTTCCTCCAGGGCGGGATCGATGCGGGAAGCAGGCGTGTCCGACAGCCGGGCCAGCACGCGCAGGTTGTCCCGCCCGCTCAGATAGGGATAAAAAGCAGGAGTTTCCACCAGCGTACCCATGCGCGCCAGGGCGGCCGGTGTGCCCGGCTTCTCGCCCAGGACCGTGCATTCCCCGGCGGAGGGCCGAACCAGTCCCAGCAGCATCCTGAGCGTCGTGGTCTTGCCTGCCCCGTTGGGGCCGACAAAGCCGTAGACCTCGCCCCGCCGGATCCTCATCGTCAGGCCGTTGACCGCCAGGATGTCGGGCCGGTAGCGCTTGGTCAGGTTTATTGTCTCGACGATCAGGTTGTCCATCAGCTGTTCCGTAATATTGATGTCAGCATCCAGTCATGCCGCAATCCGAAGTATAGTAAGGGGATGTAAGAAAAATGTAAAAGTGTCGCAAAGCGGCTCACTGCACGATGATCTCGCCTTTCATGTATGTGTGGATCGAACAGTGATAGTTGTAGGCGCCGGGGGTGTCGAAGGTGAAGCTGAAGGTCTTGCCCGGGCTGAGGGTGCCGGAGTCGAACTTGCCGTTGTCCGAGGTGACCGTATGGCTGACAGAATCGTTGTTGGTCCAGACGACCGTGGCGCCTTTACTGACCGTGATCGTGTTCGGCATGAAGGCGAAATTCCGGATGCTCACGCTGCTGCCGGATTTGGCTCCCGTCTGGCTGCCGGTGGTGCCCGCCGCCGGCGTGGCCGGCCCGCTGGTGGAGTAACTGGTCCCGCCGCCGCAGGCAGCCGACCAGAGTGCCACCGCCAGCACCAGCGCGGCCAGCACGCAAATCTTCAATGGGAAACTTCTGCTGGTTTGGCTACCGGTGGTTCCAGACATCGAGATCCTTTCCGAAGGCGACAACAATGCGATTTTAAAGGATTTCCCGCCGCCTGTCTTTATAAACCGGGGGGCGAAAAAGATAAGTTTTGCAGCGTTAATAGTCTTGCATCTTCGCGGCGATGATGGTAAAGTCCTATCTGGCTCGCACGAAACATAAATGACCGGGACGTCTGAGGCGTCCGGCCTCCTCAGGGCGGGCTTTCCCATGCGGAACATACAACTTCATAACTGGCGCATGTCTTCGCGCCCACCGCGAGCCTGAAAGACATTACGGCGCGGCGCAACTGAAAAAAGCAATCCCAGGAAGGACCTTTCAGGAACCTGAAAGACGCACAGCTACGCAAGTTAATCATGCGGGAATCTCCCGCGTCGCCGGCATAAGCGGATTCCAGCCGGCACAAACTCCATTTGCTTGATTCCCCTGTATTTATCCGTGGGCTCATTCTGCCTCGAACAAGGAGCTGATTTTGTGAGGAAACTATCAATTATAATCATGTTATCAACGATAATCCCCCTGCTGCTGGCCGGCACGGCCAGGGCGGACATTTATGGCGTGGATGTCTCCAAGTATCAAGGGGCGATTGATTGGGACACTCTCAGGAGTCAGACCAGCTTTGTCATGATCAAGGCGGGGGGGAGTGACGACGGCATGTACACCGATCCGCAGTTTGCCAACAACCAGGCCCAGGCGCGCCGGCTCGACATGGTGCGCGGCTTTTATTACTATACCGGCGGTACCGATCCGGTGAAGGAGGCCGAGCATTTTGTCAGCATCGTCGGCCCGCTGCAGCCGGGCGAGGTGCTCGCCCTGGATCTGGAGATCGATCTTCCCGATCCGGTCGCTTTCGCCCGGGCTTTCATGGTCCGGACTGAGCAGCTGACCGGCGTGAAGCCGCTGCTTTATTCGAACATGAACCGGATCTGGCAGAACGACTGGACGCCGCTGGTCGTCAACGGCAACAAGCTGTGGGGTGCGTACTATGACAACGACGCCTATAATATGCCCTCACCCGGGAGCTTTCCCGGCGTGACGATCAAGCAGTACAGCAGCTCGGGCAATGTTCCCGGCATCAGCGGGCCGGTCGATGTCAACGTGTTCAAGAGCAATTCGTATGATTTCCCGGCGATGGGTAAGCCGGCGCCGCCACCCCCGCCAGCTCCGAAGCCGACGCCTCCGCCGGCTACTCCGACTCCGGCTACTCGTGCACCGGCGGCCGTCCAGACGCAGCCGCAGCCGGACAGCGCCAGCGGAGCGCCGGCCGCGCAGCCGCCGGCCTCTCCGGCCCAGTCCGGCAAGGCAGCCGCCGGAGGCAGCGCGGCTAATCCGGCTGCCCAGTCGCCGGCCAAACCGGCCGCGTCCACGGCGGCAGCGGGCAGCGGTGTGACCGAGCGGGCGTTTGACTGGCTGATGGGTCCGCTGGTCGGTTCGCGCAACGACCCGACGACGTCCATCGAGCACGGGCAGGATGCCCAGTCGCCGGTAAGCGCGGTCGAACACGCATTCTACTCGTTGCTGAGTTAAGCCGGCTGCTGCCGCAGAACGATCAATAAAGCGCCTCCGGCCATCGGGGGCGCAAAAAAAACCGCGCCCCAAGGGGCGCGGCGGAAATAAATGGTTGTCGCAGGCGGCCGGCGTCGTATGCGGCGCCGCGGCCTGAGGTAAATCAGGTCAGCATACGGAGATCAGTCGTCTCCATGCCCGCCGCCATGATTGTGTCCGTACTCGTTGCCGCCCGGTTTGTCCTGCTGGCTGACGCGGCCATCTGACGACTTTTGCGTCGATGTGTTCGAAGACGACGAACCCCAGTAGTGCGGCACGGCGGCGAAGGCTACGGAACCGAACAGGGCCACGGTCACGATGGCCAGTGCGATGGATTTCCTCTTCATTCTCTC
>JAJYLK010000154.1 GCA_021787775.1 Actinomycetes bacterium
TTCGAAGACGACGAACCCCAGTAGTGCGGCACGGCGGCGAAGGCTACGGAACCGAACAGGGCCACGATCACGATGGCCAGTGCGATGGATTTCCTCTTCATTCTCTCCCTCTTTCCATGAATTTGATGGTTAGTATCCCTATATTCGGATTTTCCGCCGAAAAACATGAGCGGCGCCAGCGCGGAGCTTTGCGGCCGCCGCGGGCGTGAAAGGTTACCGTCAAGGATCATGTGCGGGACGCCGCCAACCGTGTGGCCGTTGGTGGCCGCCACGCGTATGAAAGGTTAGGATGGGTTGGATCGGGAGACCGTTGCAGCCGGTTTCCGGAAAAAGAACAGGGGCTGGATCATGGAAGCAAAAGCAGAAGCGCTGGTCAGCGAGGCGGCCGCCAGGCTGAAGACGGTCAGCGATCGCTTCGGGCTTGCGGGCGAGGAGCAGAACGAAGCCCGGGAGTTGCTGGCGGAGGCGCTTGGGCGCAAACTCCAGCCGGGCGAAGCGGTGACGGCTGCCGTGCGCCGCCGCTTCCAGCGCCTGATCGGCCGCCGGATGACCGGAGAGCCGCTTGAATTCATCACCGGCCGGGTCGATTTCGCGGGTCTGGAGTTGGAGATCAGGCCGGGGATGTTCATACCGCGGGTGACCAGCGAGTTTCTTGCCAGGCAGGCGGTGCGGCGGCTGCGGGGCCGGCGCCGACCCGCGCACGTGGATGTCGCCACCGGCATCGGTCCGGTGGCGCTGACCGCAGCCCTCGGCGTGCCGCACGCCCGTGTATGGGGACTTGATATATCGCAAAAAGCTGTTAATCAGGCGGCGGCGAATGCGCGGCATCTGGGTGCGGAAAACGCCAGCTTCCGGCGCAGCGACCTGTTCGCGCGCCTGCCGGACGAACTCCGGGGGCAGGTCGACGTGGTCACCATCCACCCACCTTACGTGCCGAGCGCGATGGTGGCCGACCTGCCGGCGGAGATCAGAAAATTCGAGCCCAGGCACACACTTACCGACGGCTCCAAAGACGGCTTCGGACTGGTGCGGCGCGTCATTGATGAGGGGCGCGGCTGGATCAGGCCAGGAGGATGGCTGCTGATCGAGATCATGCCCAGCGAAACGCGGCGGATCCGTTCGCTGCTTGTGGCCGGCGGTTATGGCGATGTTCGCAGCACACATGGCGAGTACCGCGAAACGCGGGTGGTCACCGGCCGCCGTTAGCTTTCTTCGTCGTTTTGCGCCACCCCGGTTGTCTTCTGCTGCCTGGCCGTCATGCCGGCATCAGCCCCGCCGCGGCGGCAACGGCTGGTCGCCAAACCCAGGCGGCGCTGCAGCGAATGCATGACGCCGTTGCTGCTGATAACGATAAAGATCGCCGCCAGGCCGTAACCGGGCCAGGCGAGTTCGAAACGGGTCGCGAATCGCCCCCCCGGAGATTGACTAATAGCAGGATTCGATGTTACCCCGGAACGTGATGCATATCAAGTGCAGATTCTTCGCGGTGCGGCCAATACCGGCCGCGGCAAGAAACCGGCGGAGCCTATTTGAGGATCAGCGGCGGCCGGGGAGCCTGTGAAAAATCGAAGTCGCTGGCCAGGTCGCCCAGCGCGGGGTTATTCTCGCGTACGTCGGGCCGGGGGTCGGGCTGTCCGTCCGTATCCGGGTCCAGCCGCTGCCCTCCCAGGAAATCGTCCTCGATGAACTTCACGTAGGCGTCGTGGCTGAGTGTCTGGTGATCGATGTAGCCCTGTTTGGCATAGGGGCTGATGACGATGCCGGGAACGCGCAGACCGTAGCCGTTCTGGTCTACTGTGGGCGGCTGCACATGGTCGTAAAAGCCGCCCCAGTCATCCCAGGAGAGGAAGATGGCGGTGCTGTCCCAGTCCGGGCTCTGCATGACCGCATTGACCAGGCGGGTGACATATGCCTGACCGGCGCTGACCAGCGCCGGCGGGTGCTCGCTGACGGAGTCGGTCGGACAGATCCAGCTGACCGCGGGCAGGTTGCCGGACTTGGCCGCCTGGAAGAAGTTGTCCAGCGACTGGATGTTGCCCAGCTGGCCGTCTTCCCTGACCGTGTCAAAATACGGCAACGGATTCCAGATCCCCGGGGTCTTGGCGTTCTGCGGCACCGGTGTGCAGCTGGTAGCGGAATCGTCTGCGCAGTCGGGTTCGGTGCCGTTATAAATGTAATAAGCCCACGATACGTTCTGACGGAAAAGCAGATAGGTGAGATCGGTCCAGGCATAATCAGGCGGTTTGATTACCTTGGCGGAATTCATCAGCTTGTTCTTCAGTTTCTGCGGAACGTCAACATTTTTTAGTGTGCTCTCGCATTGATCGATGAAAGTGCTGGCGTTCTGACTGTCGGAGCAGTTCTGGTCGATCAGCGTTCGCAATTGCGCGGCCATGTCTGGTGTGATCCCCACAGCGCTCAGAGCCGACTGGCATGCCCGGGTGTTGCCTCCGGCTTCGCACTGCCGGATGATATTCTGCTCGCGCTTGCCAGAGTCCGGCGGATTTCCCGGACTCTGCAGGGCGTTGACGCAGGACTGGGCGTCCCCGAGCTGGCCGCATTTCGCGGACCATTCTGAAACCATGAACAGGTGCGACGGCAGGCTCCAGGAGGCATTCGACTCGAACAGGCGGTCCTGGAGGACAAACTGCTTGGCATAAGTCCAGTAATTTGGTATTTCCTGGCCGGTGTGGTAGCCCATCACGTCATCCTGCTTTCCCCCCGAGCACTCGGGCGCGTTCGGCGCACAGTTGTTGCCGGCCTTCTCCGTCTGGGCGACGAAGCCGTCCATCTTGCCACCGTCGATGTCGGCCGTGGCATTGTTCTGGCCATGGGGGCCGCCGGCATTCCGGTCGCTGGTGTCGTGGTAGGGCCTGATGCAGCCGCCAGCCCGGGGATCGCTGACGCAGGGAACCGGTTGGCCGTTTTGCATCGGGATGCCATCCGCGCCGGGAAAGGTGCCGAAGTAACTGTCGAAAGAACGGTTTTCCTGCATGATGATGATTACGTGCCTGATCTTGTGGATGCCAGCCGTTGCGGCGCCGGTCGCCGGCAGAGTCTGGCGGCCGGACCGGCTCGACGCGATGAGGTAAGCGGACGCCGAGACTCCAGCTAGCGCGAGTACGATCAGGGGGATCCAGAAATATTTCTTGCGCAGAAAAAGCAAAGTCAGGTGATAACCCTGTTGCTGAATTATCCCCATTATATTTTTATGCGCCGCGGTTGTAAACGCAGCGGAAAAATCCTACAGGAACGACGCGCTCCGGCGGCGCCCCTGCAGGTACTTGAGCACTTCGAACCAGGCGATGCTGACAAATCCGGCGATGAAGCAGGCGGCCAGATCGATCGGCTTGAGCGTCTCGAACAGGAAGAGGCCTCTGAGGAAAGGGACATACAGCACCAGGCCGAGAAAGACGGGGACGCTCGCCAGCAGCAGCCACAGCGCGCGGTTCGGCACGCGGATGGTCTGGAAGATGGTGCTGGACCAGGACCTGTTGGTGAGGATCAGCCCCAGGTTGGCAATGATTAGCGTAGTGAAGGTCATGGCGCGGAT